>JBEVND010000013.1:0-5573 GCA_040508285.1 Rariglobus sp.
GTTCCAGCACATGATCTTCGAGGACTGCGGCACGGGTATCACGTTCAATAATTTCAACGACTACAACTTCACCTTCGACGGTTGCATTTTCCGCGACAACGCCCGCATGGCCGTCGAGTGCGTCAACGGCAACTTCTACGTGCGTAACAGCCGCTTCGAGAACAACGGCCTCGATGTGTTCGCGAACCCCGAGCACTCCAGCAGCATCCGCCGCTCGGTCTCCGTCGGCTCCGGCGCCTTCCTGCATTTCCAGAACGGCGTGTCGCCCTTCACCGTCGAGAACTGCCTCGTCGTGGATTGGAAAAACGACGTCGCCATCAAAGCGGGTGGCGCGCCCCTCCTCGCCTTCGACAACCGCTTCGTCAGCTCCGCCCAAAAGACAGCCGCCATCGAGGCGAAGCGCGACCAGCATGTCGTCCACACCGCCAACACCGTCGAGGGCGTGACGCGCCTCTTTCTCCACGATTCCGCCACCTACGTGACCGCCGCGCTCGCCGAAAAATCCCCGCTGCACCTGCGCGCCGACATGCAGGTCATGCCCGCGACGGTCGAGCTGCCGTCCCGCCGCTTCGATGCCAGGACCGACTTCGGCGCGATCGGCGACGGCAAGGCCGATGACACCGCCGCCCTCCAGGCCGCCATCGACGCCGCGCGTGCCCATGGCAACAACGCCATGGCCTACATCCCGAAGGGCAGCTACCGCCTCACGCGTTCGCTGCGCCTTGAAGGCAGCGGTTACAGTTTCGGCGGCGGCACGGTTTACAGCGAACTCCACTTTGACGGTGACAAAGACGCCGACGCCATCGTGGTCGCGCCCGGTGGCGACCTCACGCTCGACACCTTCCGTGTGCGCCGCACCGCCGTGAAAATCATCCGCGAAGCCCGCGACGAGGGCTGGCGCGTGCGGACGTCCCGCATCGGCGAGTTTGACGGCAAGGGCGCCGATATCCGCCAGCTTCCCTCCGCCAACGGTTCGCGCGTGCTATATCACACCGTGTATGTGTCGGGCAAATACATCGAAATGCCGTTCGCCCTCGGCATGCAGTTCGACGGACTGCGCGAACACGACTCGGTCATCCTGCACAACATCGAGGGCAACCTTCAGTTCGCCAACTCGGGCGACGCGACCATCCTGCACACCGTCGGCTACGAAGGCACCTTCTGGGTCCACGGCGAGAACCGCAAAGGCTTCCTCGGCGTGATGACCCGCCTCGCCACCCGTTCCAAGCACAGCATCTTCGTCGAAGACAGCCAGTCCTTCGTCGCGAGTGATTTCTACGAGGAGCAGGCCCCGCCCGAGGGCATCGTGCTCACTGGAAAAAAGGGCGACGTCCCGGGACGTCTCACGCTCGGCTTCGTGAAGATCGACCGCATCGTCCACGTCCGAAACTACGTGGGCGAAATCAACCTTGTGGCCTCGCAGTTCTACCTGCACCGCAGCCATGGCAATCCCGGCATCGACTTCGTCGGCGAGCAGCCGGAGGTCAACTTCATCGCGAGCTTCTTCTACGTTCCGAAACTCGTCGTCGATCCCACCGATACGGAAATCAACTTCGTGGGCAGCACCGGCTCTTCGGCCTACAGCTCCGCCGAGCTCGACGGAAAACTCGTCCACCTTGTCCACAAAATCGAGAACTCCATCACGGACCTGCGCAAACTGGGGCATGTGGATTGGCGGCTCAACTATCCCGGCCTGCTCGCGCAGTGAGGCGTTCGGACATCTATCCTATGAAGACACTTATTTCCGGCATCCTCCTCGGCGGCACGCTCGCCCTCGCTCAACTCCCGCTCATCGGCGCAACACCCGCGGCGCGCGACGTCGTGTTTCCCGAAACCAGTCTGCGCGGCTACGGCAGCGTTTCCGGCAAACAGAGCACGCTCCCCGGCGGCGCGAGCCTGCTCACGATTCAGTGCGAGTCGCCCGAGAAAGCCGAACTACTCCAGGCGAAATACCTGTCCGACCTCGGCTTGCTTCCGAAAGCGCAGACGGTCCAACTGTCCCTTGGTCGAACGGGCAAGACCGCGCCGGCGCGTCACGTCGACGACCAAGGCTACATCGTCGCCGCTCGCAAGGGCAGCGAGGTCCGCATCCTGTCGGCTCGCGAACTCAAAACCGTGGAAGCCGCGTTGGACGACAAAGACTGGGCCGGCTGGATACTCTCCACCGACGCCACCGTGCCGATGTATCTGGACCGCTGGGATCGCTGGGGTTTCCGCGCCTATTATCGTCCGTGGGAAACGCCGCCCAAAACCTACAAACCGGCGCAGGCCAAGGGCGGCTACGACTTTCTGTCGGAGTTCAAGTTTGCCGAGGACATGGACCGCATCGGCATGGTGGTCTTCACCGGTCCCAACGCCATGGATACGGCCGGCGGGTTGAGTCGCGACGTCTGGTGGGATTGGATGGTCCCGCAAACCGCGGCGCGCGGTCTGCCGCTTGGTCTCAACCTCAAGATCGCCGAGGGCGTCGAGCCGACTTGGATCACCAACCGCTACCGTGACCAGATGATGGAGCCCATGCCCCAGTTCGGCGGTTCCTATTTCCGCATTGGCACACCTTATTTTGGCGGACGCGGCACCGCGTCCTGGAACGCCAAAGAGGCCAATCAGATCCAGTTCGACATGACGGAGGCCATGCTGCGCCGCTTCAAAGACCAGCCCAATCTCGTCACCGTGCTCGAGCCGCACGGCGAGTTGAAGAACGTCGCGCACTCCATCTTCGTCGAATACGGCCCGGTCGCCGATGCCGGCTACCGCAAGTATCTGAAAACTCAATACGCGGACCTGCGCGCCTTGAACGCCGCCTGGGCCACCGCGCATGCGTCGTGGGACGATGTGCGTGTCCCGGAGGTCGCGTCGTTCGCCGGCTGGGACCGGGACGCGGTCGATCTCACCGGCGAGTGGAAACTCGCCTACGAGGACCTGTCGCCAACGCTGGATACGCAAGGCGGGCGCCTGCTCTTCTTCACGGACACGAACTGGACCAAGTCCATCCCCTCGCTCCCCGCGCCGAAGGAGTGGTTCTCCAGTGCCTTCGACGATTCCGCGTGGGCTTCGTTACAGGCCCCGGGCGACGAGCGCAGCCTGGTTATCCCGAGTCGTCCGGGCATCTTGCGCCGTCACTTTTCCGTTTCGCCTGAGTGGCTCGCCAAGCACAAACAAGTCTGGCTCTACGTCTGGGACATGAACCTGTCGTCCACGGGCGACAAGTTCAGGGCGGTGCTCAACGACCGGCAGATCGACGAATCGGTCACGCGCACCATGCAGCCGCACTGGACCGCGGTTGAGGTGAGCAAGCTCCTCAAAGCCGAGGGCAACGTCCTAGCGCTGCGTCTGCCGAAAGGAAAATTGTCCTACCGCGTTTATCTCTCCGGCGAGGAGCCGCACGGTTATCCGTATTTCGACCAGGGACGCAACGCGCAGTGGTATGACTTCGCGATGTGGCATCGCTGGATGCGCAAGGAGTCCGTGCGCCACGGTCTGGAGATGATCCGCAAGGTCCATCCGAACCAGCAGGTCGTGCAGATGGCGCCCGACGCGTATGCGGACGACATCAAGGACCTCGCGGGCCGCTACGGTTCCAATTTCCACAACACCGGCTACATGTCCGCTTTCTGGGCCGACTACCTGCCGTCCCTCATGCGCGGCACCAACCTGCCGACTTCCCTCGAGCCCGGCGGCCCCGCCCGCGATCTCAAGCAGTTCAAGACGCAGCAAGGCCTCTGGCTCACCGAAGGCATCCAGGCCGTGGATTACTTCATCCACATCGGCTCGATCATGTGGAACGCCGAGATCCGCGCGCACTTTGAGAAAACCCTCCCGCTCTTCCGCCTGCTGGGCAAATACCACGCGCCCAAGGCCGAGGTCGCGGCGTTTTACTCCACCGAGAACACCCGCCTCAACGGCTTCCCGTGGATTCTCGATCCCAACAAAAACCTGCCTTCCGGATACTGGAAGTGGAATGTCCGCGCCAACCTGCGCGACTACTACCCGAGCGACGGCCTGAGCGAGTCCTCCTTCGCGAGTGGCGACGCCGCGGCCTACCGCGTCATCATCGACACCAACACCGCCATCATGGGTGAGCAAACGGTCTCCGACGTGGAGAAGTATGTGCGCGGCGGCGGCACGTTCGTGACCTTTGTGCAGACCGGACGCCATGGCACCACGCAGGCCGACGCCTGGCCGATCTCGCGCCTGACCGGATACGCCGTGGAAAAAATCGACGCGATGAACGACAACGGCGGCGTCCAGCAATCCGGAACCCTCGCGCCGGCTCCCGGCCAGACCGTGCTCGCCGGCCAGTGGAACGGCGTTCGCGCCAACGGCCTCCATCTCCGCAAGGTCGCGTCCGACGCGCAGGACGTTCTCCTCTGGAACGACGGCAGCGTCGCCCTCGGCGTCCGTCGCCTGGGCGAAGGCTACATCGTTCACGTCGGCTGCAAGTTCACCGGCGATTCGATCCCTGATCGCGTCGACGCCAAGAAACGCGACGCGGCCTCCCTCCGTGCGTTGCCCGTCAACGGCACCGACGCGCTCACGAATCTGCTCACGCAACTGATGGAGTGGCGCAACATCGCCCCGCTGCCCTTCCGCTGGGAAGCCGATCAAGACGGCGCGCTCGTCCGTCACTATGTCTCGAACAACGGCCTCTACGACATCTGGACGCTCTGGAATCCAAGCGACTCCAGAGCGATCAAAGGCCGCCTGCATTTTGACGGCAAAGCTCCCGCGTGGAGCGTCGATCTACTCGACAAGGCATCGCTACCGCTGACGGATGGCGCCGTGTCGCTGGAACTGCAGCCGCTGCAAGCGCGCGCCGTGATGACGCCGCGCAACGCAATCAACCAGGCCCCCGCCAATTGGTTCGCGCTTCAACGCAACTGGTGGCGCGGCACCACCCGCGGCGACGAGCCGCCCGCCAAGCCCGTGCAAGTGGACAACGCGCACCACCTCACCGAGGGCTGGGCGCTCCACGTCGTGAAACCCGGCGAGAACGTCGCCGCGCTCATCGCGCCGGCCGCGGACGCCTCCGCATGGACTCAGGTTCGTCTCGGCGCCTGGCCGTCCGCGGAAGGCTCCGCGTCGCAGACCATCGTGCTGCGCCGCGCGTTCACCGTTCCGCAAAACTGGAAGGGCGACGTCACGCTCACGTTCGAGTCCAACTCCGGCAGCTACTTCGTCGGCGAAGGCGAGGCCTACCTCGACGGCAAGAAAATCCACGGCAAGTCCAAGGACGGTCTCGACGGGTTCACCGACGCATCGCTCAAGCCCGGCTCCACGCACGAACTCGCGTTCGTGATCACCTCGACCGGCACGCTGTCCGGCGTGCGCGGCGACGCCTGGCTGTGGCTTTGGCCCGAGCCCGCCGCGCGCGTCGATCTCGCCGGCCAATGGAGCGAGAGCCCCGACGCCTTGCGCTGGACCGGGTCCGTTCGCCTTCCTGGCAACTCCGCTGCCTTCGCTCTGAAACGCACGGCGACCGTTCCGGCGACGTTCGCGGGCGTCGAAAAACCGCAGGCCTATCTCGATGTCGATGCCGGCGGAAAAATCATCGGCGCGCTGGTCAACGGCCG
>JBEVND010000028.1:0-3433 GCA_040508285.1 Rariglobus sp.
AAAGAACAACACGACGAGCAAGATGCCGCCGGTGACGAGGATGACGTTTCCGACGAAAGCGATGCTCACCAGCGGGCCGAGTGTCGCTTGATAGCCTTCCACTCCCGGCGTGGTGATTGCTTCCCAACGATCGAGGTCGAACACGTAGCTGAATTCCTGGAAGAGCTGGGCGCAGATGATGATGGGGCGCAGAATGAGACCAAACGCCACGACCACCAACCAGCCGCCTAGGCCAACGAGTCTGTCTTCGCCCGGACCGGGTAGTGACGGGGGCGTGAGCGGGCGACGTCCGATAAGACGTCGACCCACATAAAACACCGCCGCTCCGGTGATGAGCGTGAGGACCACGGGCATCCAGTTGAACCGGAAGTGTCCGGGCTTTTCCGGCTCGGCTTCCGCGGCGGCGATTTTTTTATCGAAAGTTAAGTGGTAGCCGAGGCGGTTGCGTAGACGATCGATGGCCGCGACGTGATCGGTTATTTTATCGGCGGGAACGTAGTCGGCGAGGGACTCCCACGTGTAGTCCATTTGGACGAGCCGGCCGGATCCGGAGATTTTATCGGAGGCGCGGAACGCGTGATCGACGATCACCGTTTCGGAGGGCTTTACGGGCCAGTCTTCGTGGAGGTTGACGCGGGTGGTCAGCCGCACGTTCAGCGGATGCGCCGTGGCCAGCGGCATCGTGCGCACGCGGGTGGACGGCTGCGTGGCGTAGTCGGAAATCGGCTGCGGATAGAATTCGGCCTTCAGGATGTGAGGTTCCTTCTGGGCCTTCCAGAGTGAGGGAACGGTGTAGTTTTCTTCAACTACGACGGTGTTGGTCTCTGCATCATCTTTCCACGAAACCGGCTGCGTGCTGGTGATCCCCGGATAGCTGGACGTGTAGTAGTTCACGTAGTCCTTGGTGATCTCGTCGAGCGAGGTGCGGGAGAGGCGACTGCGGATGTTTTCCGCGCTGAGGCCGGTGTAACGGGTGGTGACTTTGAAGCGTGTCGGCGTGTCGAAACCGGTCACATCAAACTGCTCGTCGATCTCGATGCGGCGAAGGGAGAGCGGGGCGCGGGTCACGGGCGTGAGCGACTCGGTGCCGTCGCGAACAATCAACGCGAGGCGATAGTCGGGGATCCCTCGGCGGAGCGCGCCGCCTTGCTGGTAACTCAACGTGGGATCGACCCACCACGACGACTCGCCGCGCGGCACGCAGGCGATCACGTGATCGAACGCGTAAGGCGAGGGCACCCATTCCGCGATGCGGTGGCGGTCGCTGGTGTTCACGAGCGCGGGATACGCCTCTAGGCCGACCGCACGCATGAGCGTGCAGAAGAGCAGCGTCTTGTCTTTGCAGTCGCCGAAGCGGCGCGAGAGCACCTCGTCCGGCGGCGTGGGACGATGGGTGCCGGGCCCGAGTTCCAGCCCCAGATAACGGATCTCCTGCTGCACGAATTTGAGGAGCGCGATCGTCCTCTCCTCGTCATTGGTGGCGCCACGAATCAACTCCGCAGCCTGTTTGGTGACGGCTTCGGGAATGATTTCGGGCCCGGCGTAAAGCGGCACGGCCCAGCGCGTGACGGCAGCCCACGTCTTGAACTCGGTGAGCTGCACAAATGGATACGCGGTGAACCAGGAAGGCACTTCGTCCTCGCTGGTGATGACGGGCAGGTCACGGCCTTCCCAGGTGTAGGTGACGTGGTCGTCCGTGCTCTTGGTGGAGAACGTCAGCGCCGAGTCGCCCTGGTGTTTATGCATCAACGGGCGATCTTTCGGCGCGACGACACGGAGGCGTTGATGACGGATGGGGACGGCCCAGCCCGTGCTGAACGAGTCCATGTAGTTGCCATTGAATACCGGGTTCGCGCCGCGCAACGACGCAGCGTAGTCGATCACATCGCCGACGCGGACATCGGCGAGCAGCACCAGCGCGGTGTGGCGGCCGTTGAGCATGTGACGGTCGAGGTCGCGTTCCTGCTGGATGATCTGCACGAGGCCATCACGAAGCCGCTCCTGCACCACGCCGTCGCGAATGACGCGCACATGGTGAAGCGTCAGCGTCTCGTAAGACGGATCAAACGACCACGTCATGCGCGCGCCGGAGCCGAGGGTGCTCTCCGAGGTGATGCGATAGACGTAGCGATCGTAGCCCTCGGCTTCGGCCACGTTCACCTGCCGATCGATCAGAAAATAATCGTAGCCATAGGACGCGTTTGCCGCGGGCGTTTCCGTGAACGCGATTTCGGCGGTCGGCTGCACCCACGCATTGGGCGGCGCGAGCGTGACCGATGCGGCGAACGCACCGGAAGAGAGCAGCGCCAGGAATAGGAAAACAAAACGCATGGTCGGGCGGTGGGACGTGAGGGATCAGTTGACCCGGCGGAGCATCGACTGCGCAAGCGAGAGCAGGAACGACGTGTCGCGGGGGAGGGCGCGTAGCGCGGAGAGGGCGGCCTCGGTCTGTTCGCCGGCCATGGCGCGCGCCGCGTCGATGCCGTGGAGACTCACGTAGGTGGTCTTGCCGGCTTTGGCGTCTTTGCCCGCAGTCTTGCCGAGCGTCGTGCTGTCGGCCGTGGCGTCGAGCACGTCGTCGATGATCTGAAACGCCAGCCCGAGGTGCCGGCCGGCGGAGCGCAGGTGGGCGAGCGCCGCGTCGTCCGCACCGCCTACGAGACCGCCCATGACCAGCGAGGCCTCGAGCATCGCGGCGGTTTTATTGAGGTGGATAAACTCCAACTCGGCGGCGGTGGCATCGGTCTTTTTCTCCGCGAGCAGGTCCTGCATCTGACCACCGACGAGGCGCGCACCGCCGGCGGCATCGGCCAGCTCGCGCACGAGCGCGGTGGCGAGTCGGGCATCGCTGGCGTAGTTCACCGCAAGCACTGCGAAGGCGTGCGTGAGCAACGCGTCGCCCGCGAGGAGGGCGGTGGCTTCGTCGAATTGTTTGTGGGCGGTCGGGCGGCCGCGACGCAGGTCGTCGTTGTCCATGCACGGCAGGTCGTCGTGGACGAGCGAGTAGGTGTGGATGCACTCGATGGCGATGGCGGCGGGCAGGGCGGAGGCGCGCGGCTCAAAGAGCTCCGAGGCGGCAAGGGCGAGCACGGGGCGGAGGCGTTTGCCGCCGGCTTGCAATGAATAGCGCATCGCTTCGTGGATACGCGCCGGGCCGGTTTCCGCTCCCGAATAAACAGGCACGAGCGCGTCGATGGCGGCTTCGACTTGAGTGATGAAGTGGTTTAATTTGGTTGTGAAGTCCATCGGCGCGCAGCTACTTTTCGGGCAAAAACTGACTGTCGAAATGCCCTCACTTGAACAAGTTTGCAAACGCCTCTTTTCCGATTCGTCGTGGTTTATCAAAGCCCTGGTCGGAGCCCTGTTGATGATTGTGCCGGGAGTTCACTTCCTGGCCTTTGGCTATCTGTATGCGATGGTCGAGCAGGCCCGT
>JBEVND010000093.1:0-7539 GCA_040508285.1 Rariglobus sp.
AGCGCGATGCGAGATCGGTGAGCGCGGGATGCGAGGCGACGGCTTCCTCAAGCTGGAGCGAGGAGTTGTAGAAGACGTTGGGAATGCCGGTGGCGGCGTAGACGCGTTCGAGTGCGGCGCGGGTGTTGGCGAGACGTTTGAGGCCGGCTTGGGTGCGGTCGTCGCGGTAGGCGTGAACCGGATACACGAGGCGACCGGCGTCGTTGACGAGCGCGTAGTCGACGCCCCACGTGTCGACGCCGACGGAGTCGAGCGCGGCGCCCTTGGGCAGCGCGGCGACGGCGGCGCGAAGGCCGGCCTGGATCTCGGACCAGAGGCCGGCGATGTTCCAGTAGTCGTTTCCGTTGATGGACTGGAAGGCGTTGGCCCAGCGGTGGACTTCCTTGAGCGTGAGCTTTTCGTTTTTCCAAGTGCCGAGGATGACGCGGCCGGAGGTGGCGCCGAGGTCGATGGCGGCGAGGTGGAGGGGCTTCATGGCGGAGTAGAAGTAGCGAGTAATGAGTAGCGGGTAGCGAGTAGGTCGGAATTGGTGGGCAGGGATGAGTAGAAGATCGGATGCTCGCTACTCACTACCCGCTACTCGCTACTTCCGCATCAGACGAGTTGGAGGGCGGCGGAGGCTTTGTTGCTCTGTTCGCGGAAGTAGGCGGCGTTTTCGGGCTTCTTGATGTCCACGTCGTAGGTGGGGATCATCGCTTTCATGCGCGCTGTGCCTTCCTCGGTGCCGAGAAGTTGAGGGAAGCACTTTTGAATGACCTCGAGCACGATGTGCACGGATACGGACGCACCGGGCGAGGCGCCGAGGAGTGCTGAGATGGTGTGGTCTTTGTCAGTGATGACTTCGGTGCCGTAGTGCACGATGCCGGCTTGGCCGTCGGTCTTCTTGATCGCCTGCACGCGGATGCCGGCGTCGATGAGTTTCCAGTCTTCTTTCTTCGCGGCGGGATAGAAAACGTGGAGCACATCCATGCGGTCGTTCATCGACTGCGTGCCCTGCTGAACGAGGTATTTGACGAGATCGAGGTTGCTCGCGCCGATCTTGAGGAGCGTGGCGAGGTTGTGCGGTTTCACCGAACCCGGCAGGTCCAGGAAGCTGCCTTTTTTGTGGAGGAACTTGGTCGTCCACGCAGCGAACGGGCCGAAGAGCAGCGTCTTTTTTCCATCGAGGATGCGTGTGTCCAGGTGCGGCACGGCCATGGTCGGCGCGGCGTCGAGTGGCTGGCCGTAAACTTTGGCCTGATGCTTCGCGACGATCTCGGGGTTGTCGCAGACGAGCCATTGGCCGCCGATCGGGAAACCGCCGAGGCCTTTGCTTTCGGGAATACCGGCTTTTTGAAGGAGGGTGAGGCTGCCGCCGCCCGCGCCGACGAAGACGAATTTCGCGCGATTGGTGTGGGTGTTGCCCGTGGCGAGATCGCGCACTTTTACATTCCAGCCGGCGTCGGTCTTATCGAGGTCGACGACGCGATGCTGGTCGGCAACGCCACAGCCGGGTTGTTGGCCGAGCCAGGCGAGGAGCTTGCGGGAAATCTCGCCGAAATTCACGTCGGTGCCGCTGTCCATCTTGGTGGCGGCGATGGGCACGTCGGGGCGTTTTTCGGTGAGGAGCGGAGCCCACGAGCCGATGGTGTCGCGACGGGTGGAGAACTCCATGTCGGCGAAGAAATGATGCGCGGACATCCCTTCGTGACGGGCGCGGAGGTAATCAACCCACTTCGCTCCGTGCACGAAGCTGAGGTGCTGCACCGGATTGATAAATTCCTTCGGGTTACTGACCATGCCCTCGGCGACGGCGTAGGCCCAGAACTGGCGGGAGCGTTCGAACTGTTCGAAGATCTTGATGGCGTTGGAAACGTCCACCGTGCCGTCAGCTTTTTGTGTGGGCGTGTAGCTCAGTTCGCAGATGCCGGCGTGACCGGTGCCGGCGTTGTTCCAGCCGTGCGAACTTTCCTGTGCGAGCCCCTCGGTCGCTTCGTAAACTTGAATCGATAGCTTCGGGTCGAGGCGTTTCAGCAAGGCGCCGAGATTCGCGGACATGACGCCGCTACCGATTAAAATAACGTCAGGATTCTCGACGCGCGTAGGGGTTTTCATGGGCAAGGAAGCGTCGATTAATGGGCCGAGAATGGTCAAGTGGCCAGAAATTCTTCCAAAAACTACCAAAATCTATCAGATTATCGCGGCTTAAGTGACTTTGATTTGGCAGAGACCGCTGCGTTGGAGAGGGCTGCGATCCGGATCGTCGCTTGCGAAATCGGGTAAGGATTACTCAATCAACCGCCATGTCACCCTTGCTGTTTACCTCGTCGGCCGGCGTCAACGCCGGGGTCTCGCGTCGCGATGCGCTTCGTTTGCTGGGCCTTGCTGGAGTCGGTGCGGTGACGGCGGGCCTGCCGCTGCGAGCGGCCGACGGGTCGGAATCGACTGCGGCAACGAAATCTGCGGGCGGCGATTCAATTTCGGCACCGGGGGCGATGTTGGCCCAGCCTGCGTTTTACCGATTCAAGATCGGGTCGTTTGACGCTATCGCGTTCAACGATGGTGGAGCGAATCCGCCCGTGGCAGAGGCGCCGTTTGGCATCGGCGAACCCGTCGAGGCAAAAGTCGCGGTGTTGCGCGATGCCTTTCTGCCGCTCGCCCAAGTTAACCTCCAGTTCAACGTTCTGCTGGTTCACATGGGGGCGGAGTGGGTGCTGTTTGATGCAGGTTGCGGTGCGCTGTTCGGACCCGCGGGTGGGCGTCTTCCGGCGCAGATGGCGGCGGCGGGCGTAAAGCCGGAACAAATCACGGCAGTCTTCCTGAGCCACGCGCACGCGGATCATTTCGGGGGCCTGCTCGATGCCGAGTCCGGCGAGCCTGTATTTAAAAACGCACTACATTATGTTGGTCGTCGGGAATACGATTTCTGGACTGGCTCAAATCCCGATGTGTCTGCGCTGCGGCAACCCGAGGCCGGTCGCAAAAGCACGGTCGAGGGCGCGCGCGGAGTTTTGGAGAAGTTAAAGGCGAAATGGCAGTTCATCGCCGCCGGGGAGCGGCTGATCGAAGGCTTGGAGATCATCGATGCGCCGGGCCACACGCCCGGACACCTGGTGTTTCTAATTTCATCCGGCGGGGAGCAAGTGCTGCACATGGTGGATGCGGCCCATCATCACGCGTTGACCTTTGCCCGTCCGGATTGGGTGCTGGCTTACGATGTGCAGCCTGACGTGGCCGGGCCTACACGCCGCAAACTCTTTGATCGCGCCGCGGCGGATCGACTGCGTGTGTTCGGCGGACACATGCCGTTTCCGGGACTGGGCCACGTGCGTTCGCTTGATGGCGGCCGCTATGAATTTGCCATCGAACCTTGGCGCGTGAGCTGAGTGAGGTGGATGCGTATGTATCCATTCGATGAACGGTGTTTGATCTTCACTGTTGAGAATGAAGAACTGAAGATGCGGGATATCCGATGATCGAAGCGCGCAACCTCACCAAAGTCTTTCGCGATAAGAAGCGCGGCGAGATTCGGGCGGTGGACGACGTTTCGTTTACGTGCGTGCCCGGGAAGATTTACGGGCTCCTCGGAGCCAACGGCGCGGGAAAAACCACGACGCTTCGGTTGCTTGCTACGTTGCTATCACCTTCGAGCGGCCGGGCCACGGTGGCAGGTTTCGACGTGGCGGTGCATCCGGAAAAGGTGCGCGCGTCGGTCGGGTTTCTCGCGGCGAGCACCGCGCTTTATGGGCGGCTGACGGCGCGGGAAACCATCGCATATTTTGGGCGGTTGCACGGCCTTGACGATGCACGGATCGCCGCGCGCACGACTCAACTCGCGGAGGAGCTCGGCATGGCGGAGTTTCTGGATCGTCGCGTGGATACGTTTTCCACGGGCATGAAACAAAAGACCTCGATTGCGCGCACGTTGGTGCACGATCCCGAGGTGCTGATTCTGGATGAGCCAACGCTCGGCCTCGATGTGATGGCGGCGCGTGGAATCGTGCGGTTTGTGCGAGAGTGCAAGGCGCGTGGGAAGACGGTGATCTACTCCACGCATATCATGAGCGAGGTCGAAAAACTGTGTGACCGCGTGGGCATTATTCATGGTGGCAAACTGCTCGCGGAGGGCACGCTGGAGGAGTTGCGCGGGAAGTTTGGCGAACAGGATTTGGAAGAGATTTTCGTCAAGGTCGCGGGCGGGGAGGCCGTTGTATGAAGGCTCGGGATATTTTGACGGTTTACCGTAAGGAGCTGCGCGATGCGCTGCGCGATCGGCGCACGCTTTTATCGATGTTTCTCGTGCCAGCGGTGATCATGCCCGCGATCTTGTTCATGTTTGGCCTGGCGACTTACCAGGTGGTGAAGACTGCGCATTCCGAGACATCGCGCATCGGCGTGTTGGGCGGTGCGGATTCTTCGGAGGTGCTGGCGGCGTTGCAGGAGCAACCGAATTTGGAGGTCGTGACGGCGCCGGAGGATTGGCGCGAGCGCATCGCGGACAAACGCCTGCGGGCAGTCGTGGAAATTCCCCCTGGCTTCGAGGCCTCGCTCGCCCGTCACCAGCCGGCGCAGGTGAAAATCTATCACTACGAAGGTGAATTTAAGTCGGGCTTTGCGGTGGCGGAAGTGCGGCGGTTTTTCACGGAGTTCCGGGAGCGGACGCTCGCGCAACGGCTGGCGACGCGGTCGCTGTCGGCGGATTTCGCGAAGCCTTTTGAGATCCGTGCGGAGAATGTGGCGCCACCGGCCAAGGTGGGCGGGGCGGCGTTCGGCGGGTTTATCCCTTATGTGCTGATCTTGCTGAGCTTCACGGGAGTGATTTATCCGGCGATCGATCTGATGGCGGGCGAGAAGGAGCGCGGCACGTTGGAGACGTTGTTGTGCAGTCCGGCGGCGCGGTTGGATCTGGTGTTGGGGAAATTTCTCTTGGTGCTCACGGTGTCGCTGACGACGGTCGCGTGTTCGCTGGTGTCGATGGCGGCGTCGATGTTCGCCGGTGGATTGGCGATGATGAGCACGGGGCGGTTTTCGTCGGAGCTCGGTGCGGCGGCCGCGGGGCGTGCGGTGTTGCCGACGCTGGATCTGGCAGGGTTGGCGGGTGTGGTGGTGCTGGTGTTGCCGCTGGCAGTGTTGTTCGCGGCGGTCGCGCTGACGGTGTCGCTCTTCGCGCGGACGCAGAAGGAGGCGCAAACGTATCTCGGGCCACTGGTCGCGGTGGTGATCCTGCCGGCGGTGGCGGCCGTGTTGCCGGGCGTGGAGTTGAACTCGACTTACGCGCTGGTGCCGGTGTTGAACGTGGCGCTCGCGTGCAAGGAACTCGTGTCGGGCGTATGGCCGTGGACACAGCTCGCGTTGATCTTTGGTTCGACGTGCATCTACGCCGCGATCGCGCTGGCGTGGTGTGTGCGGATGTTCAGCCGCGAGAGCGTGTTGTTCCGTTCCTGAGCGCGGTCGCGGCGGGGCAATGCGTAGTTCTTCGCAGTCGGTAAAGTGCGTTGCGGCACGACTCATGCATGAAACATCCTCATTCTATGACGCTGAAATTTTGGAAATGGTCGCTCCCCACCCAAATCATGTCCGGCCTCGTGCTGGGCGCGTTGGGAGGGCTCGTCGTCAAGGAGCTCGTGACGACGGAGACAGGCCTGGAGAGCCTGGCCTGGTGGCTTGCGAACGTGATTCAGCCGCTCGGCAAGTTGTTCATTCGAATCATCTTCATGATCGTGATCCCGCTGATCTTCTCGGCGATCGTGCTGGGCGTGGCGGAGATGGGCGATGTGCGAAAACTTGGGCGGGTGGGGCTCAAGTCGGTTCTATTTACCCTGTTGCTCACAACGACGGGCGTGGCGGTGGCGTTGACTGTGGTAAACGTCCTCGAGCCGGGCAGACACATGACGGCGGAGACGCGCGAACAGTTGACCGCGAAATACGGCGGCGCGGTCTCGGACAAAGTTGAACAAGGGACCAAAGAAGCGCCGCTGGCGGACACGTTGCTGAATCTGATCCCGCAGAATCCGCTGTTCGAAGCGGTGAATTCGTTCGTGCCCAACTACACCGGAGGCGGGTTGATCGCGGTGATGGTGTTCAGCCTGTTTTTCGGTGTGGCGATGACGATGGCGCCGCCCGACAAGACGGAGGCGCTCATGTCGGTCCTCAAAGGCGTCTTTGAGGTGTGTATGGTAATCATCGGGATCGCGATGAAACTGGCGCCGATCGGCGTGGCGTGTCTGGGCTTTGCGCTGACGGCGCAGCTGGGCGCGGATGTGCTGCGCAGTCTCGGGTTCTACACGGTTGTGGTGGTGTTCGGTTTGGCCCTGCAGCAGTTCGTGGCGTATCCGCTGTTCTTGAAATTTCTGGGCCGCACCTCGCCGCTGGCATTTTTCAAAAACATCCGCGAAGTCATGCTCACGGCGTTCAGCACGTCGTCGAGCAATGCGACCTTGCCGGTGTCACTGCGCGTGGCAGAAAAAAACCTGAAATTGCCTCCGCAAATCAGCCGTTTCGTGCTCACGGTCGGCGCCAGTGCGAACCAGAACGGAACGGCGCTCTATGAAGGCGTGACGGTGTTGTTCCTGGCGCAGGTGTTTGGCGTCGATCTCACGATGACGCAGCAAATCGTGGTGGCGCTGATGTGCATCGCGGCGGGCTTCGGCACGGCGGGGGTTCCGGGCGGTTCGTTGCCGTTGGTGGTGGGTGTGTTGGTCACGATCGGCGTGCCGGGAGAAAGCATCGCGATCATCCTCGGTATCGATCGCCTGCTCGATATGTGCCGCACGACTCTAAACGTAACCGGCGACCTGGTGTGCGCGGTGCTCGTGGCGAAAGGCGAACCGGCAACGCCCGGCGACGATCCAGTTCCTTCGCTCGAAGCAGGAGCGGCCTGATCGAACTCGTTGAGCAGGTTCGCCGACTCGTAGCTGGCGCACGCGCCGGCAGGCGGACCTGATTTCTCCGGTCCGCCGTGCGAGGCCTTACTCGAATTTGAGCAGATCGACGTCGAACACCAGCGTGGCGCGGCGGGGAATCTTTCCCGTGATGCCTTTGTCGCCGTAACCGAGCCAGAACGGGATGATCAACGTGCGTTTTTCGCCAGTCTTCATGCCGATGATGCCTTCGTCCCAACCGGAAATGACGGTGCCTTCGCCTACGCGGAAATTGAACGGGCCGTTGTGGTTGGCCGAGGTGTCGAAAACCTTTTCGCCCTCGAGCAGGCGACCTTCGTAATGAACCGTGACGAGCTGACCTTTTTTAGGGGTTTCGCCGGTGCCGGGCGTGCGAATCAAATAGCGCAGGCCACTCTCGGTATCGCGGGCGCCGTTGTAGTTCTTGGCGATGAGATCGATGTCCTTCTCAGACCATTGATGCGCGTTTTCGGCCAGCGCGACGCGCATGGCGGAGTTGATGGGCTGTCCCGGGTTCTTGCGCGCCATCAGGCCCGAGCGCACGACCAGGGCAACCGACGCGAGAACGACGCCGAGGAGAATCAATACGAAGACGGAGCGCATGGGAAAAAGGAAAAGGCGCGACCGCTGGGCGCGCCTAAGGAAGAGGTGCAAACGCGAC
>JBEVND010000099.1:0-3234 GCA_040508285.1 Rariglobus sp.
CATGACTTTCGTTCCAGGCACCGAGCCCGACGACACCAACCGCCTCGCCTCCTTCGCGCTCCTCGGCGAAGTCACCGCGCAACTCCATCGCCACGCCGCCGGTTGGAAGCCCGACCACGCCATCCTCCGCGAACGCTGGGATTTCGACACCATGGTCGGCCCCTCCGGACACTGGGGCCGCTGGGAAAACGGCCTCGGCATGACTCCGTCAAAGAAGAAACACCTCGCCCGCGTCCTCCCCGTTATCCGCCGCCGCGTCGATAAAATCGGCTACGACCGTTCCCGCTTCGGACTCATCCACGCCGACCTCCGCGCCGCCAATCTCCTCGTCCACGACGGGCAAGTCGCCGTGATCGACTTCGACGACTGCGGGCATTCCTGGTTCATCTACGACCTCGCCGCCGCGCTGAGCTTCATCGAAACGCACCCCGACGTCCCCGCCTACATCGACGCCTGGCTCTCCGGCTACACCCGTCAGCGCCGCCTCTCGAAACAGGAAATCGCCGAAATCCCCACCTTCATCATGCTCCGCCGCATGCTCCTCGTCGCCTGGATCGGCTCCCACGCCGACACCGCCCAAGCCCAGGCGATGGGCCCGAGCTACACGACCGACACCTGCGATCTCGCCGATGCCTACCTTTCCCGTTTTCACTGACGCATGAGTTTCGCGACGACCATCGGCCGCACGCGCCACACCTTCGCCACGCTCGCCGAGCTCATGGCCAAGGCCACGCCGCACCGCTCCGGCGACGTGCTCGCCGGTGTCGCCGCCGCATCCGCCGAGGAACGCATCGCGGCCCAGCTCTGCCTCGCCGACGTCCCGCTCGCCCGCTTCCTCGAAGACCTGCTCATCCCCTACGAGGCCGACGAAGTCACCCGTCTCATCATCGACACGCACGATCGCGCCGCCTTCGCGCCCGTCGCCGGCCTCACCGTCGGCCAATTCCGCGACTGGCTCCTCCGCTACGAAACCGACTCAACCGTCCTCACCGCGCTCGCCCCCGGCCTTATCCCCGAGATGGTCGCCGCCGTGTCAAAGCTCATGGGCAACCAGGACCTCGTCCTCGTCGCCAAAAAATGCCGCGTCGTCACCGCCTTCCGCTCGACCATCGGCCTGCCCGGACGCCTCGCAGTCCGCCTCCAGCCCAACCACCCGACCGACGATCCGCAGGGCATCGCCGCCTCCATCCTCGACGGACTCCTCTACGGCTGCGGTGATGCCGTCATCGGCATCAACCCCGCGACCGACAGTGTGCCCGCGATGGAGACGCTCCTGCGCCTCATCGACGAACTCGTCCGCCGCTACGAAATCCCCACGCAGTCCTGCATCCTCGCGCACGTCACGACCGCGTTGCAGGCCATGCATCGCGGCGCGCCCGTCGATCTCGTTTTTCAGTCCATCACCGGCACCGAGGCCGCCAACAAAAGTTTCGGCATCAACCTCGCGCTCCTCGCCGAAGCCCGCGCCGCCGCGCTCTCGCTCAAACGCGGCACGGTCGGCGACAACTGCATGTATTTCGAAACCGGCCAGGGCTCGTGCCTCTCGGCTGGCGCGCACCACGGACTCGACCAGCAAACCTGTGAAGTCCGCGCCTACGCCGTCGCGCGCCCCTTCAAGCCGCTGCTCGTCAACACGGTGGTCGGCTTCATCGGTCCCGAATACCTCTACGACGGAAAACAAATCATCCGCGCCGGCCTCGAAGACCACTGCTGCGGCAAACTCCTCGGCCTCCCGATGGGCGTCGATGTCTGTTACACCAACCACGCGGAAGCCGACCAGGACGACATGGACACGCTTCTCACGCTCCTCGGTGTGGCCGGCTGCAACTTCATCATGGGGATCCCGGGAGCCGACGACATCATGCTCGGCTACCAATCGACGTCATTCCACGACAGCCACTACCTCCGCCAAGTCCTCGGTCTCAAACCCGCCCCTGAGTTTGAGCAATGGCTCGAAAAAATGCGCATCGCCACCGACGGCCGAAAACTCCTCCCCGTCACCGGTCAACACACGTTGCTCAACTCGGCCAAGATCTGAGCGGGCAGCACCACGGCACCGACTCCCTCAGCTGATCAGCAGCAGGCGTGGCGGCTGGCCGGGGAATTGCGTCGGTGCACGGTGCACGCAGGGCGGCACGGGGCTGCCGGGCCAGTCGGTGGTGATGCGCCAGAGATTACCCAAGCCGAAGACGTAGGCCTGCGCGCCCGCTTTGGCCACGTAGTGCAGGTCGTAGAAATTTTCGTTGAGGAAAACCTCGAAGCCGGCGTCATCCTCGCCGCCGTATTCCTTCAGAAGTTTGGCCCGCGTTTCGGGCACATCGGCGCAGCGCACGGCGTCCTCGGGGCGCAAGCCTTCTGACGACGACACGGTGTAGCTGCAGAGAAAGGTGTCGGCCTGCACGTTGGCGCTGTCGGCGTGATACGAATACACGTCGGTCGGCACCGGTCCGGATTCGTCGTCTTTGGGATAACCGGGGATGCAGTTCAACTCGGGCGCGAGTTCGTGGTCGCGCAGCAGGCGCAGGTCTTCGATCAGCGTGGCGCGGGCGATTTGTCCGGCTTCGCTGAGATTAAGCGCGCGCAGATCGTCCTCGTCGATGCCGGTGATTTCGTCGACCGGACCGAGTTGATCCACGACCTCCTGGAAATCTCCCGCGAGGGTGCGCGGCCAGCAGAGCGCATTCACGCCATCGGCAAACGGCGTGCCGACGAGTTCTGCAAAGCTGCCGACAACACGAATGCACGACGAAGCGTTGGCGGGCACGATGAAAGGGGAGGATGAGCCGGTGGACATGAAATGCGGTCCCGAAGGTGTGCGTGAAGGGCGGCGGGTGGCGAGCCTTCTGCGGTCCTCTCGCGGTGGGCGTTACCGATGGATGTCAGGGGCCTTTTTGAGCGACGGGCTCGCACTGAATTGGGCGAGATCGAACTCCAGCAATAGGATGACCGAGGGTTGGGCTTTGGGTTTGGAGTTGTAGAGAGATTCTTCCGTGTCGGCTGCGCCCTCTGGCTTCTGTTCGAGGAGAAGGCGAAGACGATCGCCGACGCGGACCGTTTTCACGGGTTCGCCGGGCAGCGTCAGTCGATAGTTGCCAATCACCAGCTGGGGTTTGCCGTTGGCTTCGGCTTTGTAAAACGGCTGGTTTCCGAAAAAGCCCACAGAGGTTTCATCGATGAAATCGCATTGAGATCCCGCGATGCCGTTCACCACCAGGCGCCAGCCTTTTTCGTTGG
>JBEVND010000434.1:0-16682 GCA_040508285.1 Rariglobus sp.
CGCTTCGCCCTCGAAAGTTCGTGATCAGCCAACAAGGCTGAAACAGGAATTAGTAACGGCGATCGCCGCCGCCGGAGCGGCCGCCACCACCGAAGCCGCCACGGCGTTCGCCGCCGCCGCCACCGAAGCCGCCACGGCCACCGCCGCCGCCGCCGCCACCACCAAAGGAACGGCCAGCGCCTTCTTCCTTCGGACGGGCTTCGTTAACAGTGAGAGCGCGGCCACCGAGATCGACGCCATTGAGCTTCTCAGCAGCGATCTTGGCCTCCTCAGGGGAGCTGAAAGTGACGAACGCGAAACCGCGGGGGCGGCCGGTCATTTTGTCCATGGCGACGTAAACGTCAGTGACGTTACCGAATTGACCGAAGGCAGAGCGGAGCTCGTCTTCGGAGGTCTTGAAGGACATGTTGCCAACGTAGAGTTTGGAACTCATAGTGATGATTCGTCGATCCCCGTCCGCTGCCAGTCCGTTCCCGACTATCGGGTTTCAAATCATCCCGGGCCCAATGCCCACTGACGACTCACCAGTTCCTGTCACCTAACGTTTCTCTGACGATGAAGCCTTGAGAAATGCCCGACAACTTTCTAAACGCAAGAAAAAACGGGACATACCACATCCAACCGCATCGCAACGAAGATGGGCAACGCGTTTAAAATCAGCCGTTCCAAGCGCTTTTGGTGAGCATCAAACCTTTCGCTCAAAACCCGTCTCCGTTCGCCAATTTACTGCAACTTATCAGTCGCCGTCTCCGGACCCGCGACTATCATTCAAACTTAGTGAAAAACGTGAACATCGCCCCCCTCCGTGAGACCCGCAATCGACGTTCCGAACGGTGGATCGTCGCCGGCTGGCTTCTGATCGCAGTTAAAAGCGTGGCGATGTGGTGGCTCATCAAAACCTACAATGTCCCGATCCATCCGATGTGGCTCATCGGGCCCACTGTCGGTTTCGGCCTGCTAGCTACTTCACTCTATATCTGGCGCGACTGATTTCACCATGCCGCACGTTCCCGGACTTCGCAGCGAATATTCATTAGTGGGCCGCCTCGTCCATTTTGGACGCATGCTCGACAAGATCCGCCTCCACGCCGCCGGTCGACTGCCAGCTGACTACCAAGCCAATCTCGGCACCGGCTTCGATGGACGCACCTGCAGTTTTCTAGGGATTGACTACGCGGCCTTGAAAACCCGCGTGCTTGCCGGCGGTTGCGATGAGGAAATCCTCGCCTGGACCCACGAACAAGGCGGTCCGCGCAGCGACGAACAATGCACCATCTGGAACCGATTCATGATGAAGTCAGGGTGGCGCGATGATCGCACGCCTGTGCTTCGCGAGCGCATCACGTCTCACGGCTACGAAGCGGCGGGGCTCCAAACCATGTTCGATTTTAACGATTTCGACGAAGGTCGTAATCCCGTCGCAAATCGATCCTGGGAGCTCAACGAGCCGCGCGTTCTACTTATCATGGGAGTCGCTGGCAGCGGCAAAAGCACGGTTGGCCGCCAGCTCGCGGAGACTCTCGGCTGGGGGTTTACCGATGCCGACGATCTGCACCCGCCCGCCAACATCGCCAAAATCTCCGCCGCTGTCCCGCTCACCGACGAAGATCGCGCGCCTTGGCTGGCGGCCTTGCGCGCTCACATCGACGCATGTCTGTCCGCACGGGAAAACACCGTCCTCGCATGCTCCGCACTCAAGGAATCGTATCGCGAGTTGCTCGTCGCCGACCCCGGCTGCGTGAAATTGATCTACCTCAAAGGCACGCCCGCGTTGCTCGCGGAACGCCTCGGCGCCCGTGCCGGTCACTTTGCACCACCGGCGTTGCTCACGAGCCAGCTCGCCACGTTGGAGGAGCCCCGCCACGCGTTGACGCTGGATGTTGCCCAACCCCCCGACGCGCTGGTTACGGCGATTCGGCAGACCTACGGCATTTAAGGTTTATCAGCCGCGTGCCCGGTTTCCGCCGCTCGGGAAAAACGTTGTGCGTCCGCGCCCCCGTCCGCTTGCTGTGCGCTCATGGCAAGCGGCATGAAAACGAAGAAGAGCTACACCGTCTATTTCGCGAGCGAGCTCTTCAGTCTTAAGCACCTCATTGGAAACTCTTATCTGGCCGAGGCCATTTACGAGAAGTCCCATGGCAAATACCTTTGCGTGCTCCCGCAGAACATCGAACAACGCCGCACCACCGCCCAAAGTATCCGTGACGCGGATATACGCGCACTGCTCCAGTGCGATCTCGGCCTTTTCAATTACGACGGCACGGAGCTCGATTCCGGCACGGTCGTCGAATTCATGTTCGCCAAGTTTGCCGATATTCCGTCGGTGATTTTGCGCAGCGATTTTCGCAAGAGCGGCGACCAGGAGACCGATCCGTGGAATCTCATGACGAGCTTCTACCCGCGCACGGCCAACGTCGTCGTCAACAGCATCGGCCTCTACAAAACCGCCATGCAAACGCGGCAGCGCGCCGCCGCCCGTCGCAACAAACTCGACGAGGTCGTTCGCCTCGCCGGCCAGCACAGCTCCGTGGACGCCCAGGCGATGTGCGAAGAGATTGCCGCCGCCTGTGTCCGCGCCCTCGACCGCGTGGTCGTCACCGAGCCGGTGATGCCCAAACATCTGCGCGAGGAAATTTACCAGTGGCTCGCCCTCATGCCGAATCTCAAGGGCAACAAAAAGGATCTGCGGCGCGAATTGGAAACCGTGCTGCAGCGCAAGGTGGAGCGCGACTTGCTCTAATCGCGCACGTCATGCTTCACGTTCTCGATCACCCGCTCGCCGCCCACCTGATCACGCAGTTGCGTGATCGCACGACCGATCCCGCCACGTTCCGCACCCTGTCCTACCGCATCGGCTTGCTGCTCGCGCTCGAATCAACGCGCGATCTCACCACCCGGGATGCCGTCGTCGAAACCCCACTCGAACGCCACACGGGCCTGGCTCTCGCCAAACCACTCGCCGTCGTTCCCATTCTCCGCGCGGGTCTCGGCATGGTTCAGCCGTTCACCGATTTGTTTCCCGACGTCAGCGTCGGCTACGTCGGCTTGGAACGTGACCACGTCACCGCAGTTGCTCGCAGCTATTACCAGAAGCTCCCACCGCTCGCCGGAAAACGCGTGTTGGTCGTTGACCCGATGCTCGCGACCGGCGGATCGGCGGTGCTCGCACTCGATGCGCTGGTCGCAGCCGGCGCAAACGAACTCAGCCTCGTCTGCATCGTAAGTTCGCCGGAAGGCGTGAAGGCCGTGGAAACCGCCCACCCCGGCGTCGCGATTTTTACCGCCGCCCTTGATCGCGAACTCAACGACAAGAAATACATCCTGCCGGGGCTCGGCGATTTCGGCGACCGCCTTTACGGAACCTGAGCAACGTCGCCGTCAGCCGCCTCACTCAACGGCGCTCCGATCGCCTCGACACCGGCAAAACTCACCACCGCTCTCGCCTGCGAGCGGGACTCGACCAACGACACCACGAAGCGCGCTTCCCAATCGTTGCGCTCTTCCCCGTCCACCAACACCTGTGCGACGGTCCAGCTCAACGTGTTCTCCGCATCACGCTCCTCGGCGAAATGCGTGTGCTTGGCCGAGCGTCCTTCCGGATCCAATCGGAACCGGTCGCGAGCAACGAAGTAAGGCGCGAACGCCCGTTCGACGCGTTTCGCCTCGGGCGACATCAGTTCATTTTCGGCGAGCACCTTCGCTTCGCCCGTCGCGAGGCGCGACGCCGCGCTCTCCCAATCGCGCGCGGCGACCTCCTGTAGAAATCCGAAGATGGCGGTGCGCACCAGCCGCTTGAACGCCACTTGATCGCGTGTGATGTCGAACGTCGCCGGTCTCGCGGGTTTGTCCGACAACTCTGCGGCAACGTAATCCGGATCGCGCAAACGCTCCCACTCCTCGAGCAAGCTTGAGTCGATGCCACGGATCAGTTCGCGGAAATACGTTTCCATCTCGATGACCTCCTCGGTCTTCGCCGCGTCGGGAACCGTCTGTGAAAGCACCTTCCACACTTGGGAAAGATGCCGCAGCAACAGCCCCTCTCCGCGCTGCAATCCGTAGTCGCGCACATAATCGGCAAACGACAGGTAACGCTCATACATCTCTCGTGCGATCGACTTAGGCCGCACGTTCTCCTGCCCTACCCACGGATGCACCGCCGCGAACGCATTAAACGTATCGTATAAAAACTCCCGCAAGGGCTTCGGGTGTTCGATCTGATCGAGCTTCTCCATGCGCTCCTCGTAGGGAATTCCTTCAGCCTTCATCTGCTCGACCGCATCGCCCTTTAATTTGCTGATCTGCTGGCGCAAAATCTGATCGGGATCTTCCACGATCGCCTCGCACAACGTGAGCACGTCGTATGTATAATCTGGATACGCACGGTCGAGTAGCTTCACCGTGTCGAGCAGGTAGAGCGACAGCGCCTGATGCAGCGAGAAATCATCCTGCAGAGCCACATTCACGCGCAGCTTGCGCCCCGACGGTTCGGGCGGAATCCACTCCACGATCTTTCGCTCCAGCAGGGCGCGGAAAAGTTGAAACGCCCGCCGGCGCAGCGCCTTTTTTTTGTGCGGAGTTTCGTGCGAATCCGCGATGATCTGCCGCATCACTTTGCAGCCGTCCTCATCCCGACCCAGCACGAGCAACAGCATTCCGTGCGAGACATCGAAACGCGACACAAGCGGCTCCGACGGCGCGACCATCAACTTCTCAAACGTCTTCGCATCCCAGCCGACTTCACCCTCGGGGGCGCTCCGCTTGGCCGGCTTTTTCTTCTTCGGATCTCGCGCCGCTTTTTCCTCGGCGCGTTTGTTTTCAATCACGTGCTCCGGCGCTTGGACTACCACGTAGCCAACCGTATCGAAACCGCGACGGCCGGCGCGTCCCGCAACCTGGCGGAAATCACGCACGCTAAGAATGGACGCCTTCTTGCCGTCGTATTTCCAGAGTTGCGTGAAAACCACGGTGCGAATCGGAACGTTGATCCCAACGCCCAGCGTGTCGGTCCCGCAGATGAGCTTAAGAAGTCCTTTTTGCGCGAGCTGTTCGACGAGGATACGATACTTGGGCAACAAGCCCGCATGGTGAACGCCGATGCCGTGACGCAACCAGCGCTTCACTTCTTTGCCGTAGGGACTGGTGAACCGCACGCCCTCCAACTCCTTTGCGAGCGCCGCCTTTTCGTCTTTCGAACAGACGTTGAGGCTCATCAAGTTTTGCGCCGCCTCCGACGCTGCGCGTTGCGTAAAATGGACCAGATAAATTGGCGCACGTTTATCCTCCAGTAGTGCCGCCAATCGCTCGGTCAGCGGCGTCTCCGAATATTCAAACTCCAACGGCACGGGCCGTCGGTCGCTGCGCACGGTGATGGTCGGCGCATGGGTGATGCGCGTGAGTTCTTTCTCGAAAAACTCGGTCGATCCCAGCGTGGCCGACATCAACAAGAACCGCGTCCACGGCATCGTCAGCAACGGCACCTGCCACGCGTAGCCGCGCTCGGCGTCGGAGTAATAATGGAACTCGTCCATGATCACCGCCTTGATCACCTCGGCGCGCGGACCGCCGCCAAGCGCGAGGTTGGCAAGGATTTCCGCTGTGCAACAGAGGATCGGCGCGTGCGGATTTACGCTCGCGTCACCCGTCATCATACCGACGTGCTCGGGGCCGAATTCACGGCAGAGCGAAAGAAATTTTTCGTTCACCAACGCCTTGATCGGGCAGGTGTAAACCGAACGCTCACCCGCACAGATCGCTTTAAAATGAAACGCCGCCGCGACCAGCGATTTGCCCGAACCGGTCGGCGTATTGAGAATCACATTACGCCCGGCAAACAGCTCCAAGATTGCTTCTTCCTGTTCGGCATAAAGCTCGAGGCCGCGTTCCTTGCTTGCTGCCAGAAAACGATCGAGCACCGCATCGGCATCCGGATTGCCGGACAACGGAGTAAGCGGTGCGGGAGCGACGGGCGTGGAAGACATGCGCCCACAAGGACGGCACTCGCCGCGCGAGACAAGTGCGACCGTTACTTCACAGCGCGACCGCTTTCCGGCAGCGTAAACTCGTAGGTTCCGCTATCGCCCAGTTCACAAGCCAGCAATCGGGCTACGTCGGTCTGTGACAACGGAATCACCTCTTCATGAGCAGCCAGGCCGTTCATGTCGCTGCGTTCCGGATAGGCTAAAACGATCTCCACTTGCTGCTTTGCCTCGGTGCCCGGCAGATCACGGACACGCACCGTGCCACGCAACCCGACGCTGTTCGGATCGCCCGCGCGTGTGGGTTTAACCAACACATTGCAGCCATCCAGTTTCCGGATTTTTTCGAGATCGATGTTCATGACGAGGCAGGGGTTTCGCGGTTAGTAGGCCCCGCTTCGTTGCGGTTCCAAGGTCTTCCTTGATTGCCACCCGAACCCTCGCTAAGTCCTTGTCTTCTTATGGGACGTCAATGGCTTCACGCGAAACGCGCGATCGTTAACAACAAAAAGGGTCAACTCGTTGGCAAGCTGGTGAAAGAAATCACCGTCGCCGCGAAAATCGGCGGCGCCGACCAAGGCGCCAACGCGCGACTCTTCGCCGCCGTCGAAAAGGCCAAGAAGGCCAGCGTCACGCGCGACGTGATCGAGCGCGCCATCAATAAAGGCGCCGGCCTCGGCGGCGAAAAGATGGTCATGGACCACATCGTTTTCGAAGGCTACGCGCCGCACAAAGTGCCGGTCATCGTCGAAGTTTATACCGACAACGTGCAACGCACCACGCCCGAGATGCGTGTGTTGTTCAAGAAAGGCATCCTCGGCACCACGGGCAGTAACAAGTTCCTGTTTGAACACGTGGGCATCGTCGAGGCGCACACCTCCGCTGCCGGCGCGGACCTCGAGGCGGCCGCCATCGAGGCGGGTGCCAACGACTTTGAAGCGATCACCCACGAGCAAAACGACGACGTTCCCGAAGGCGCGACCGGTGCCCGTTTTCATACCGACCGCACTGCCGTCCATGCCGCGTCGACATGGCTGAGCGCCAACGGCTGGACCGTGGTCACGAGTGAAATCGGTTACGTCGCCAAGATGTTTCCCGAAATCAGTGACGAACATCGCGCCGAGGTCGGCGAATTCTTGCAGGCCCTCGAAGAACACGAGGACGTGCAGCGCGTCTGGGCCGCGGTGAAGTAATTTGCTGCCCGCCCTCCCCTGCCTCCGACACCTCGCGTGCTTACGCGTAGAGTCTGAGCAAAACAAAAGCCGCGTCATTCACGACGCGGCTTTTGTTTTGGATATCTTCGTCGATCAGATCAGGCGCCGCCACCGGAGTCGTTGCTGGTCGGACGGCAGGCGGCGCGGAAGCTGGCCTTCACGTAATCGCGGTTCATGCGGGCGATGAAATCGTGGCTGATGAGCTTCGGGCAGGCGGCGGAGCACTCGTATTGATTGGTGCAATTGCCGAAGCCGAGTTCGTCCATCTTGGCGACCATGTTGAGCACGCGGCTGTCACGCTCGGGCTGGCCTTGCGGGAGGAGGCCGAGCTGCGAAACCTTCGCGGAAACGAAGAGCATCGCGGAGGCGTTTTTGCAGGCGGCGACGCACGCGCCGCAACCGATGCACTGAGCGGCATCCATCGCGAGGTCGGCAACGTCCTTCGGGATCAGCGTGGCGTTGGCATCCTGCGCGGCGCCGGTGCGGATGCTGATGTAGCCGCCGGCCTGCTGGATCTTGTCGAAGGCGGAACGATCGGTCACCAGGTCCTTGACGACCGGGAACGGATTGGCGCGGTAGGGTTCGACGACGATGACTTCGCCATCGGAGAACGAACGCATGTAGGTCTGGCAGCTCGCGATGGCGCGGTTGGGGCCATGCGGCTTGCCGTTGATGACGAGCGAGCAGGTGCCGCAGATGCCTTCGCGGCAATCGTGGGCGAAGGAGATCGGGTCCTGTCCGGCACGCTCGAGTTCGTCGTTGATGACGTCGAGCATCTCCAGGAAGGACATGTTCGGATTGAGATCCTTCGCCGGATAATCGACGAACTTGCCGGTTTGATCGGGTCCGGCCTGACGCCAGACGCGGATCGTGACCGAGATGTTTTTGGTAGAGACTGTTTCAGCGACCATGGATGTGGGCTTTGAGTGGTTGGCGGATCGTGGGTCGGCGGCTTACTTGTAGGAGCGCACGCTCATCTTCACGAATTCGTAGTTGAGCGGCTCGATGTTGCGGAGCGGGGTCTTGTCCGCGCCCTGGAATTCCCAGGCGGCGACGTGCGCGAACTTTTCATCGTCGCGCAAACACTCACCGTCCGGGTGTTGATATTCTTCGCGGAAGTGACCGCCACAGCTCTCTTCACGGGTGAGTGCGTCGCGGCACATGAGTTCGCCGAGTTCGATGAAGTCAGCGAGACGGCCGGCGCGTTCGAGCGCCTGGTTGAGCGTGTCACCCGAGCCCGGGACGTTGACGTTGGCCCAGAACTCTTCGCGGAGCTTGGGAATTTCAACGAGGGCTTTTTCAAGGCCTTCCTTGGTGCGCGCCATGCCGCAGTAATCCCACATGAGCTTGCCGAGCTTCTTGTGGTAATAGTTAACCGGCTCCTTGCCCTTGGCGTTGAGCAGGCGGTTGTTGAAGTCGCGGATGTGCTGCTCGGCGGCCTTGAACTCGGGCGCATCTTCGGACGGACGCGAGCCGGGTTTGATGCCCGCGAGGTAGTTGCCGATCGTATACGGGACGACGAAGTAACCGTCGGCCAGACCTTGCATGAGCGCGGAGGCGCCGAGGCGGTTCGCGCCGTGGTCGGAGAAGTTGGCCTCACCCAGCACGAAAAGGCCGGGGACGTTGGACATGAGGTTATAGTCCACCCACAGACCACCCATCGTGTAATGCACGGCGGGATAGATGCGCATGGGCTGCTTGTAGGCGCTCTCGTTCGTGATCTCGTGGTAGATATCGAAGAGATTGCCGTAACGCTCCTTCACGGCCGCTTCGCCGAGCTCGATGATTTTCTCGGGCGTCGGGTTGTGAAGATTGGCGCGGTTGGCGGTCTGCTTGCCGTAACGTTGAATCGCCTCGGCGAAATCGAGGTAAACACCGAGGCCGGTGTCGCCCACGCCACGACCTTCGTCGCACATACGCTTGGCGGCGCGGGAGGAAACGTCGCGGGGCGCCAGGTTACCGAAGCTCGGATAAATGCGCTCGAGGAAGTAATCGCGGTCGGCTTCGGGAATGGAAGCCGGCGGCTTTTTGCAGTCTTCCTTTTTCTTCGGCACCCAGATGCGTCCGTCGTTGCGGAGCGACTCGGACATGAGCGTGAGCTTGGACTGGTAGTCGCCGGAGACCGGAATACAGGTCGGATGGATCTGCGTGTAGCACGGGTTGGCAAAGCAGGCGCCGCGCTTGTAGGCGCGCCAGATCGCGGTGGCATTGGAGCCGCGTGCGTAGGTCGAAAGGTTGAAGACGTTGCCGTAACCGCCCGTGCCGAGAATAACGGCGTCGGCGGAGTGGCGGGTGATCTTACCGGTGACGAGGTCACGGACGATAATGCCCTTCGCCTGTCCGTTGATGACGACGAGGTCGAGCATCTCGGAATTGACGTGGAGCTTCACCGCGCCGGCACCGACCATCTTCGACAGCGCGGAATACGCGCCAAGAAGCAGTTGCTGACCGGTCTGACCGCGGGCGTAGAACGTGCGGGAAACCTGAGCGCCACCGAAGGAACGGTTGGCGAGCAAGCCACCGTATTCGCGGGCAAACGGCACGCCCTGCGCGACGCACTGGTCGATGATGTTGACGGAAACCTCGGCCAGACGATGAACGTTGGACTCGCGGGCGCGATAATCGCCGCCCTTGATCGTGTCGTAGAAAAGTCGATACACGCTGTCGCCGTCGTTCTGGTAGTTCTTGGCGGCATTCACGCCGCCTTGAGCGGCGATCGAGTGAGCGCGGCGGGGACTGTCATGGAACACGAAGGTTTCGACCTGATAACCGAGCTCGGCGAGCGTGGCGGAAGAGGAAGCTCCGGCAAGGCCGGCACCGACGACGATGATCTTGTATTTCCGCTTGTTGGCGGGGTTGACGAGTTTCAGCTCCGTCTTGTATTTGCGCCACTTGTCAGCGAGCGGGCCAGGAGGAACGTTGGAATTGAGTTGGGCCATGGCGGGCAGGGAAAGCGGTTAGCGGTTGAGCGTGGAGGCGGCGGCGACGGCGGCGGGTTGCGCACGTTCGTGCAGGCGAACCTTGCCGGTGATAATGGCCAGCGGGATCGCGGCGTTGGCTAAAAAGTAGCCGAGCGCGAATACCACGGCGACGCGGCGAAGGCCGGTCGACCAGCGGTGGTTTCGCCAGCCGATGGTCTGGAACATCGAGTCAACACCATGAACGAGGTGGAAGCTCAGCAGGCCGACAGCGACGATGTAGAAGGCCGAGACGATGACGTTTTGGAATCCGTAGATCACCATGCTGTGCACATCGAGCACCGGCTTGCCGGCTTCGACAACCGGGATGCCCGCGACGTGGTAATCGGCGGTCATCGTGTAGGGCGAGAGATTGGTTTTGAAGGTCTCTTTCTCCACGCCACCGAGGGTGAAGTGCAGAAGATGATAAACGATGAACGCCAGCACCACGACGCCAGTGAGGCGCATCGTGCGCGACGAGAGCGTGGCGCGAATCGTGTTCTTGGCACCGTAGGCCGAGCCACCGCGAGCGCGGCGATTTTCGATCGTGAGCACAGCGGCCGCCCAGATGTGAATGGCGACGGCAACGATCAGGCCGATGCGTGCGGCCCAGAGCAGCGGCCCGAGGCCGTGCAGGAATTCGGCGTAGCCGTTGATCTTGTCGGGGTGCGAGAAGATCTGGAGGTTGCCCACAAGATGGCCGATGACGAATCCGACGAGGATTACGCCGGAAACGGCCATGAGGAATTTTCGCCCAATGGACGAATTGAAGAGATTACCAAGAAGGCTCATCGCACAGGTAAGGATCGGGGGAAGGTCAACGAATGGTCAGGCCGGAAGCGGCCAAGGTCACCGTCATGCCTAACACCCGAATGCCTATTGTAAAGGTAAGGTGCGGATACGCTTAAAAGCTGCGTCTTCTTATTAGGCAGACTAACCGGCGGGAGAAGTAACACCTGCGGCACTACGGCGTTCCCGATTCCACACCCTCGCTCCCTCCAGCAGCTTACGCTCTTCTGCGAAGAATAAATCCGCCTCTTTTAAACCCTCCAAAGCCGCCTCGCTCCGCCTAAAATCGCCCGCGTCCGCCCACAAAAAGCCCAAAACCAGCCGCACCCTTGATTCCGTCAGCTCGATCGATGCAGGCAACGCGACGACTGCGGCTCGCACTGCGTCCTTCTCTCCTTTTTGCCAACGCCGCAGCAAACGCGCCGCGATCAACGCAGGCGCAGACCGGATATTTTCGTTCAACAACGTCTCGCGGGTCGCCGAATCAACGTTGTTCAACAAAACCGAGATCAACGCCTCTCGTGAACGAGCGACCAGACTGTCCGGCATCGCCGCCACCCAGCGATCGTAATACTCCAAGGTGTCCGTGCCGTCACCCTGCCCTTCCGTTACCGCGATGAGCGCCTCCCACGCAGCTCCCTCGCCCGGGTAAATTTCAACGACGCGCAGCAAGGTCGCCTCCAGCTGTTTAGGCCATGAGAAAACCCTCGCCAACCGCACCAATACATCGAGCGCGGCCCGCGATTTACCTGCGCGGCGCATAGCCTCTCCCCACTCCGATTCTGCAGAATCAAGACTTTCAGGCCCCTTCTGGTGCAGCTCATGCGCATCGAAAGCCGACTCCACCAACCCCGTCGGCAAAGCTCCCCACGCGCCCGCTACCAACATCGACTCGAGCACCGACCAGTCTTTCAATCGAGCCGCCGCCTCCGCGCGCAGCACCCGTATCTCCGACGTTTCCCTGGTCGTCTCGGCCAATGCCCCCAACCACTCCGCGGCTTCAACCGTGCGACCGTTTGCGAGAAGCCATTGGCCCAAGTCTGCCGCGTCAGGCGAGGACGGCGACGGCTGGCCCTTCATGTGATTGACCACCGTATCCAGATTCCCCTTCGCCTCGGGCAAAACACCCGCGATGACATCGCCAACCGTGAGTCCGCCCCGTCCGGCTTGGGCAACTCTCAGCAAAGCCAGCGTCGCCCGGATGCGCAGCGTCTCCCCGCGCGCCAGCTGCTCCAATTGTTCACGCGCTGCCCGCCGCTCTCCGGCTACCTGGCTCAATAAAGAAAGCGCTGCGCGGTTGAAACGCGCACGCTGGTTGTTCGGCTCGCTTTTGATTAATGCGTCCAACTCAGCCCCGAGCTCGCGCATATCTCCGCCAGCCAGCGCCACGCCCGCTCGATGCCGTTGATATTCGGCTGAGCGCCGACCATCCGCACTCACGTTATCCAACGCAGACCGCGCCAGCGCCACCTCACCGAACTGCAACGCCGAGGTTGTCAGGCCAAACCAGTTCGCATCATTCGCGGGCTCCAAGCGCACCAAGTCCTTCCATTGTTGAAGGGCCTGCGGCGATTTTCCCCGGGAGTAAAACGCGGCCAGTTTTCGCCGTGCGTCGTAGTGTTGTGGATACAACTGCACGACCTGCTCATACAGCAACTGCGCCTGCCGAAAGTCTTTCGCGCCCACCAGCTCATCGGCCCGCCGCAACGCCTTGTCCGCGCTACGGGCTTTCACTCGAGGCCACGCCAAAACCGCGCCCGCTCCGACAATTAAAAGCAACGAAACCAAGCCACCCCAAAACCACCAAGCCCGCCGCCGGCTTTGCGGCGCATGATCTGCATCGCTCGGAAAGCGAGACCACGGAAATTCAGGAAGGCGCATACTGAAGGGGTATTCACCCTACTATCTGCCTCAATCTTGTTTCTCAACAAACCACCCTCCGTCGATCCAGATTCATACAATTTACAGCAAATAATCCCTATACTACCAATTATGCTACAATTAGATATAACCTTTAATTTGCCATCATGAGGCTGATTACAAAAAAACGCCTTCACCTGATCACCCGACAACATATAGGGTTAATACCCTAGATGAAGCTCAGGATCCCTACACCTTCCCGAACCCACCGGTTGCTCGCCTGGAGTGCCGTTGCGATTGGTCTGTGCGTAGGAGCGAGTCGCGCGGAGGCCCAGACCGCAGTTACCGGCGTCACCTATGGAAACCTGACCAATGGAGCTAACGCGGCCGCCGACAACATTCGTTACCTAAACGACTACAGACCGGTTTCTACAATCTCCACCAACGCGGGGAACTACAAGTTTGACGGTCCGCTAGCTGACAGCGTCTTCATTCGTCGAAACACCGGTTCAGGCAATCCAAACAACTCGACCGTATTTTACCAGTATCACAGCCAGAGTGACGGCTACGTTAACGTTCATTCCAAAGGCGATTCATCTCCTAACCTCAGCGAAGTGATGCTGAGCAACGACCTCACTCAAGGCCTCCGCAATCCCTTCGCCAACGACGGTGGCGAATCCAGCCTCACGAGCAACATCGAGCGAATCGATTTCCGTTACAACGGCGGCTACACGGTTCGGGCGGGCGACGCACTCGTCTTCTTCGATCTCGAAAACGTTAACAATTTTGGCGACGGCTTCCGGATCGCCGCCATCACCGAATGGGGCACCAGTAACGGAGCCAACCCGACTAAATACGCGAACACCGGTCTTCTTGTTCAACCGGGCTCCTATGGCAGCCCGGTCGATACACCCAACGGTGGCAACGCCAGCTACATTCGTTCTACCACGTCCAGTGGAGACAATATCTCCAACAATCAGGACATGGCCTATCTTGATTCGAACACCGGCAGCCCCAACAGCAGCGATCTGTATCTCGTCGGTATCATGATCAAGTTCTCCGATCTCGGTATCGCTGCGGGCACGACCATTCAGGGTTTCTCACTTATGGCTGGCGACGTCGCCGTCACCAATGCCAACAGTCTCTTGGACTGGACCAACTCCAGCGTCTACCGCACCGACACCGATTCCAGCACGTGGGGCAACGTCGATTTCATGGGCTTCGGTGGCCAAATCTCACGTCCCGTGCCTGAACCATCCACCTACGGGTTGATTTTTATGGGATTGGTCACCGGCGGATTTTTCTTCCGCCGGCGTTCGCGTTCGCGCGCCGCTTAACGCGGCGATCACGGACATCCCAGCTCAGCGGGCCAGCGGCTTCAGCAGCGAAAACTTGCCGCTCGCCGCCGTAGCGATGAAACGGCGTCGAAACGCCACCACGCGCGAGCCCGCGCCCAGCACTGCCGCCAAGGCGGTCTCGACCGATTTTGGCGCAACGTGATCTGCCACGTAGTGGAAATCCCAGCGCGTCTCCGACGTTTGCACCAAGCTGTAATGCCAGCAGGCAAAATCCGCGGGCAACGCCGCATCGATCTCCGAAGGCGAAATCAGCACTCCATCCGGACGGAAATACAAACCGCCTTCGCGTCCGAGCAACCGGTAGCCCGTCGGCGTGCGACGCACGATGTCGCCCGTATGGTAGCGCAGCAACGGCATCGCAATGCGGCCACGCGTGGTCACGTAAAGCTGAAACACGTCCTTCAAGTCACGATAAGGCGCGAGTTCGACGAACGTATTTTCGTCCACCACGCGCGAGTCATCCTTGAATGCTTCGCCGATGAAAATGTAGCCGGCTTCCGTGGAGCCGTAGAGATCGACCTGCGGAGCCGGAAACACCTCCGCGATGCGCTTCGCATGCTGCAAGCTGGCCTTACCGTAAGTGAGTATAACCACCTTCACGCTGGGCACGGTCACACCGCGCTTCTTCACCGCGCGGGCGAGCAGGGACAAATAAACCGGCTCCCCTTCGATTACCTCGGGTTGCACAGCCTGAATCTCGGTCACGATGCGATCCCACTCGCTCTCCGGAAACACGAAGGGATCGCTGGTCAGATTGAGATAAACGGTCCCGTCGAAATAACGGTGAGGAAACGGATGATCTTCGTAAGGGCAGATGTTGCTCGAGCATCCCACCGGCGCGAGAACGCACTTGCGGTAGGGCCGATCCGCATACGGGGCCAGCAACGGATGTGCACGATAGGCACGGGCCGTCTGCGCATTCCACCAGCCATCCTCCATGATCACGGTCATCGGGGACTGCGTGGTGCCGCCCGTGGACTCGTATTCAAATTCTCGCGACGCGAGCCCGCGCTCGATCACAGCATAGTCATCAAAGAAAGCCTGGTGCCCTTGCTCCACGATTTCCTTTTTGGAAAGCGCGGGAATCTCGCGATAGCACGCCCACTGGAGCGGCTCGGTATGCAGCGGGAAGCGGCGCGAGTAGAGCGGACTCAACCCGTAGATCTTGCGGATCTCGGCTTCGAGCGGAGCGGGCAGCCGTTCGCCTGCGACGGTATCCAAAAGATCAGGGTGATTGGCAAACGTGGGCGCGGACTGCATATCAGGAAGGCTGAAGGCTACGCCGCGCACTTAGCCTGTCAAATGCCACTGCCTGATCGGTCTCACGAGTCGCGAAGCCCTTTTTTAATTTCAGCCCAATGCGGGGCGAACAGCAGAAGACCGTTGAGCACCAGCGAATGCGTGATGCGGCCTGATTGCGCCCAAGCGAACACCTCGTCCACCAGAAGCGTCTCAACCTCGATTTCCTCGTCAGGATCCCATGCCTGAGCCGCCGTGCGCTCAACGCCCTCGACGAGCACCAAGTGACAGCGATTGTTCATGATCGCCGGATTAGGGTTCACCGAGCCGAGCAAACGCGCCTTGCCTCCTGCGTAGCCCGTTTCCTCGACCAACTCACGCACGCCTGCCACCACCGGATCTTCGCCTTTATCGATCACGCCGCCGGGTATCTCCCATGAAAACGCGTCGGTGCCGTAACGAAATTGATTCACCAACACGAGGCGGTGATCAGTCGTGAGCGCGATCACGTTAACCCAGTCCGGTGCGTCGATGACCACAAACTCACGCTCGGTGCCGCGAACCGGATGGCGAAACTCCACGGCGCGGAGATCGAAAATACGAGTGGCGGCCAGCGAGCGACTGGCGCCTTTCACCCAACGCGACGGAGAAGAGAAATCTGAATTCATGGACAAAAAAAACCTCCCGCCCTTGTGGAGCGGGAGGAGAAAGTGCAGGCTTGAAGCCGAGTACTTCTTGGCGGGCAGCTTGATCTTCTGACCAACCTTCAACTTGGAGGCATCAACACCGGGGTTGACGGCTTGGATGTCAGCGAGGGTCGCACCTTGGGCGCGGGCGATCTTGGCAAAGGTGTCGCCAGACTTGATCACATACTCGTCAGGACCAGCGACAGCCGGACCAGCGGCTTTGGCGCCAGCAGCACCGGCAGCCTTGGGAGCAACGCGGGTTTCTTGGACCTTGGTGATCTCACCGCGGATGTTGCCGAGCTCTTGGGCGACTTGGGTAAACGCATCCTGGGTGGAGCGCTGGAGGGAGCCAACATCACCAGAAGCCTTTTGGGCGGCGGTGGCGGCGGTGCGGGACTGAACCTCGGCTTCGTCGATGCGAAGGCTCAGGGGTTCGACTTGGGCGGAAATTTCTTTTTTGGCTGAGGAAATCTTGGCCAGAGCCACGCCGGAAAGCACGAGGGCAAGCACGCCGACGATCACGGCGGCAACCGGCAGGTAGCTGTTATTCTCACGAGAGATGGTATCCATTTAAATAAAGAAGGTTGGGCTGCGAGGGTTAGGT
>JBEVND010000192.1:0-3120 GCA_040508285.1 Rariglobus sp.
AAGATCGAAGGTGATGCCGTGGTGGTATGGAACGCCGCGGTGCCAAAGCCAGTCGCGGTGCGTTATGCCTGGGCGCACAACCCAATCTGTAATCTCTACAATACCGCAGGTCTGCCCGCCTCGCCGTTTCGCACGGATGACTTTCCTTTGCGTAGCCTGAAGTCCAAATACTGAGTCCTCTTTGGTCATGAAGCTGTCCTCTGCTCTTCGCCTTTCCTTGCTCTCTGCGACCGTGCTCGTTGCGAGCACGGTTGGTGCCTTCGCGCGGGTGACGTCAGTGACGACCGACCATCCAAATGGTGTTTATGCGTCGGGAGCGGAAGCGGTGTTTAAGCTCGTGCCTGATGCGCAGGGATTCGGCTCCGCGCCGCTCACGGTAAAAATCCTTCGCGACAATCGAAGCGCGGTGCAGACGCTCACGGTCACCCCAGACAAGGCGGGTGAGCCCATCCGCTTCAAGCCACCGGCGGATGGCTGGTATTTTTTATCCGTTAGCGCTGAAGGTGAGAAAAAGCCCCTGGCCACGACGGGCGTCGTTTTTAACCCGGAGAGCTTTAAACCCTCGACGCCCACGCCGGATGAATTTGGGGCATTCTGGGCTGCGCAAAAGGCGCGTCTGGCGGCGTCACCGGCCGAGACCAAGCTCGAGCCGCTCACTCCCTCGCAGCGTGCGTTGGAGACCCAGAATGCCGACCACCTCAAAAACATTCTTAATTGGGAGAAGCAGGGCTCGACCGCCGTGAATCTGGAGATCACGTGCCTCGATGTTCAGCCCTTGCGCGCCTATTATGCGAAGCCGCAGGAGCCGGTTCAAAAAGGACATCCGGCGATTCTCTTCTTCCGCGCAGCGGGCGTTGAGGGCGGTTGGTGCCGGTCGAGTCTCGTCAATGCGATGAGTTATGCGAATCGCTTCGATGCGCTGGTCGTGGACTTGAACGCCCACGGCATGCTCAACGGACAACCGCAGTCCTACTACGACGCGTTGGCAAAGGGCGAGCTGGCCGGTTACCAGAGCCAAGGTAAAGAGAGTCGCGATACGTTCTACTTCCTCGGTATGTTTTTGCGGCTGCAACGAGCGATTGATTTTCTGACCAAGCAACCCGAGTGGGACGGCAAAAACGTGATCTGCATCGGCATCAGCCAAGGTGGTGCGCAGGCGCTCGCCGCGGCCGGCCTCGATTCGCGCGTGAACGTCGTGATTTCCACGGTGCCCGGCATGTGCGACATCGCGGGCCGCGCGTTTGGCAATACCGGCGGTTGGCCGCACGTAGGCGAGGGGAGCGATGCGCAGACAAAGCTCCAGATCGAGACGGTGCGTTATTTCGACATGGTGAGTTTTGCCGCCCGCTCCAAAGCCGCCACTTTGATGACGGTAGGTCTGGTGGATACCACCTGCCCGCCACCTGGCGTGTATGCCGCGTTCAACGCGCTCAAGACGGAGAAGCGAATGACGGCGGTGGCCGACAAGGGGCATCATGCGTTGTCCACATGGAATGCCGAGCAGCGCATCGAACAAGATGCCTTCATCCGCGCGCAGATCGACAAGACGCGCTGAGTCGGGGTTAACGACGAAACAAGTTGAGAGAAGGCCGCTTTTTTCGCGCCAATTTTCAATAGTTTGAAGATCCGGTGGGTCGCGGCGCATGCGAAGGCGCGTTGAATGCGCCCATCGAATGACCCCCGATCATCCCACCCCCATGATCACCCAAGGCGTGAGCTTTATTCCCGGATCTCGTCGCGCCGATCGTCGCTCGGGCTTTGCCCTGCTGATCACGATCACGCTGCTGGCTTTTCTCGTGCTGTTGCTGGTGTCGCTCGCTTCGCTCACGCGCGTTGAAACCCAGGTCGCGGGTAACAACCAGCAGCTTTCTCAAGCGCGGCAAAATGCGCTCATGGCGCTCAACATCGCGGTGGGCCAGTTGCAGAAATTCACGGGCCCGGACCAGCGCACGACGGCCCGCGCGGATATGAATGCCGCATGGGTGGTCACGTCCACCTACGATGCGACGGACGTCAACGGACGTTGGCTGGCGGCCTACGGAAACGGTGCGCCGGTGGATACGACCTACACGCTTAAGCCATCGCTTATCCCTGGGCCGATCACCACCCACTCCGACGCGAAAGGCTCGCAGGCCAAGCTTCTCAACTGGCTGGTGAGCGGAAACGAAAATACCGCGTTCGATGTTGCCTCTGCATCGACCGTTGCGGCTGATGGACACATTGTCGCGGCTCCGCCGTCGATCACGCACACACCGGCCAGCGCAGTTAATTTGACGACGGCGAAAGCGATGCCGATCGCGGCGGATACCCAGGCATTGTTGGTGGGCGCCAACTCGGCCACCGCTCCGGCCGATTATGTGGCTGCACCGCTCGTTCCGATTAACGCGGCTGCGGGCACTGTGCCGGGCTTGACGACGGCGGCCCCGATCGGCCGCTACGCTTGGTGGGTGGGGGACGAGGGCGCCAAGGCGCGGGTCAATCTTCCCATGGCTTCGGCGTCGCAGGCCCCGGCCGCATTTGTCTCCGCTCAGCGCGCGGCGATCGAGCTGATGGATGGCGAAAACGTCGTGGGCGAGACCACCGCCACCGACTTGATCGGCACGGCTGCCTACGACTCCACGCTGACGACGTTAACCGATCTGGTTTCGCCCAAACAGTTATCCATGCTCACGCCGACGGCGGCGACTACGTTGCCGGCCGCGCTGAAAGTGCGCTTTCATGATCTTACGACATCGTCCACTTCGGTTCTGGCCGACGCGTATGCGGGTGGCTTGAAGAAGGATCTTTCGGCCGTGCTCGCGACGGGCGCCACGAGTCCGCTGAACAGCGACTACCTGTTCACGCCTGAAAACACGGCGACGACCGACTCTTTTGGCGTGCCGACTTGGGGACAGCTCCGATCGTTTGTGCAAACCAAGTCAGTGTCAGGAGTCTTGCCGGCTTCGCAGATGATTTTGGCCACACCGACCAGTGTCGGCATTGCGCCAGTGCTGACCAACGTGTCGCTCGGCCTCAAGTTTGTTGCTCCCAGTGGTGTCGCCGATGGACAGCCTATACGTCTGGCGGTGTTCCCGATGGTGGTGCTGTGGAATCCTTACAACGCCACCCTCCCGCAGCACA
>JBEVND010000438.1:0-3760 GCA_040508285.1 Rariglobus sp.
CGATGGACTCCTTGTCGATACCGCGGAGAAGGATACCGACGTTGTCGCCAGCCTGACCGGAGTCGAGGAGCTTGCGGAACATTTCGATACCGGTAACAACGGAAGTGACGGTGTCCTTGAGGCCGACGATCTCGATGGTGTCGTTGACCTTGATGATGCCGCGCTCGATACGACCGGTGGCGACGGTGCCGCGGCCGGTGATCGAGAACACGTCTTCAACAGACATCAGGAAGGGCTTGTCGTGCTCACGCGCAGGCTCAGGGATGTCATTGTCGATGGCGTTCATCAGGTTGGTGATGGCCTCGTTACCCTCGGGCTTGTTTTCGAGAGCGGCGGTGGCGGAGCCACGGACGATCGTGGTGTTGTCACCATCGAACTGATACTTGGAGAGGAGCTCGCGGATTTCCATCTCGACGAGGTCGAGGAGCTCGGCGTCGTCGATGAGGTCAACCTTGTTGAGCCAGACAACGATCTTCGGAACGCCCACCTGACGGGCGAGGAGGATGTGCTCGCGGGTCTGGGGCATCGGGCCGTCAGCAGCGGAGACCACGAGGATCGCGCCGTCCATCTGGGCGGCACCGGTGATCATGTTCTTAACGAAGTCGGCGTGGCCGGGGCAGTCGACGTGCGCATAGTGGCGCTTTTCCGTCTGGTATTCGACGTGGGCAACCGAGATCGTAACGATCTTGGACGCGTCACGGACGGTGCCGCCCTTAGCGATGTCCGCGTAGGTCTTGACCTCGGCGAGCCCCTTGCGCGCCTGAACGGCAAGGATAGCAGTCGTCGTGGTGGTTTTGCCGTGGTCAACGTGGCCGATGGTGCCGACGTTAACGTGGGGTTTGGTGCGTTCGAATGTGCCTTTAGCCATGATGAAAAGTATTGATGAGTGACTGTTGGAAAATTGCCTTTCGCGTTTTTGACCTGGAGCCCAGAATCGGACTCGAACCGACGACCTCGTCCTTACCAAGGACGTGCTCTACCAATTGAGCTATCTGGGCATACTAGGAAATGGTCAAAAAACGAGAAAAGGAGCGGTGACCGTGGCGCGGCGTTTTTCGGCCGTCAACTGCAATCTTGGCTTTTTTCTTCGTCTGCTTACGGCCCCACTCGGAACACATAGAAACCTGCCGGCAAGCGCTCCCCAATGCGCACGTTTTTCCGCAGATGGAAACGAAAATATTCATCAACTTCGCTTGAGCTCGAACTGGAGGTTACCACCAGCTCGCCCACCACACCGGAGCGATCGACCGCTCCAGCGAGTTCCAGAGGTTGCCAGTCCACATTCGGCGCATCGGGAGCGCCCGGCAAAGCGAGTGCCAGCGCAACGCGGCCACTGCCGGCGAGCACGGCCTCCACATAGCCCAAGCGATTTGCCAGCTCTTTACCCACTGCGTCGATGCGACCGATCACTAACGGCGCTTCGGCGCGTTCGGTCAGGCGCAGACCGGCAACCGCGCTCGGCGGCAAGGCGACCGGCGGCGGGAAATTAACAGGCCCCGTCTTGGTGAGCTGCGCGGGCAAGGCCGCGAAAGGCCCGTCCACGCCCGGCTTATTCTCTTCGGGGAGCGGTGTCTGACTGCTCGTCATCGGCGACGGAATAAATAGCGGCGCAGGATCATACGCTGCCAGTTGTTCGGCCAACAGCTCCCCTGAAAGACTGGGATCGGCGCGGGTCAGACCGAGCGCGGGCAGTTTCACCGCTGCGGGCTGGACGAGGACCGTGTCGGGTATGCGCAACACTGCGACCACGCCAACGATCACGGTCGCCACACCGGCGCTCACCGTGACCCAAGGAAATCGGCGTGATGCAGCCATGCCGTCAGGGGCTCGGTTCGGCCGCGATCTGCACAAAGGCAAAACCCGCCTCACGAGCCATGTCGTAAACGTGCGTCAGATCACGGGTGGTCAGCGCCACGTCGGCCTGAACCAGCAATCGCAGTCCCTCCCGCCCTTCCGCTTTGGTCACGAGGTATTGGCGCAGGCCGGCGAAATTCACTTTCGCGCCTTCGACAAACGCGAGGTCAGAGCCTTTGATCGCCACCACCACATCGGTCGGCGTCGCGCCACTCATCGCTTCCGGCATCGAGGGAACCGAGAAGTCCACGCCCAAGCCTGGAGACAAAACAAAACGCGATCCAAACAGGACGAAGAACAACGCGATCAGCCCTCCGTTCACAAAAAACAGAAACTCGAAGCCGCGCGGTTGCCGCCTCAGTCGGGACGAAAGATCGAGAGGACGCGTGATCATGCTTCGATGACGGGCGGTGCATCCGCCGGGCTTTGGTCTTTCCGATAATCAATTAACAGATACCGCATGATTTCGTTACCTGCCCACTCGATATCGCGCACCAAAGAGCGAACGCGACCGTTCAAAAAGTGATAAGCCAGATTTGCCGGGATCGCGAGTAACAGACTGCCAGCCGTGGCAAGTAGCGCCTGCCACATACCGAGAGAAAGCGCCTGCGCGGTCGCGTATTGTCCGCCTTGCATGAAGGCGTGAAACGTGGACGCCATACCGAGAATCGTTCCGAGCAAACCCACCATCGGCGCGATTTGCGCGATCGCGGCAATCGATCCCAAGCGACGCTCGAGCGCGGGCAACTCCACGACCGCAGCTTCCTGCACCGCGTAACGCATCCGCGTCTCGTCATCGTGGGCGTGGATGAGAGCGGCCTTGACGACTGCGGCAACGGGACCGGGCGTTTCTTCGCACAAGGTGAGCGCTTCGACGATACGACGTTTGGCCAACGTGTTCTTGATGCCATCGACGAAGGTCGTGGACTTAATCTGTCCGCGATGAAGGTAGAAGGTGCGCTCGATGAGCAGCACGAGCGCGATGACCGCCATGAGAAGCAACACCCACATCATGGGGCCGCCGCTGGTCAAAATACTGGGATCGGATGGCATGGTCAAAAAGGTCTAGGGGAAATTAATCAGTGTGGGCAAACGTCGAAGTAAACAAGGAGGCTGCGCCGATCACGACTGGGGTTTGCCGCCCGCGCGCGTGAACACTTCACGTGCAAGTTTGGCGAAGGGCAGGTTCTTCTTTAGAATAAGCTCATAAGCGTTGCGCGCTTCCTCCAAGTCTCCGCGATCACGTCGCGAATCCCCCAGACGCAGCAATGCGCGCGCAATCCAGTAACGCCCTTTGGGCCCGAGCTTCACGGCCTGTGCATCATCCAGTAAAAACGTGGTCGCCAGCGTCCACCAAACCGCCTCGGCGCGCAGATAATCAGGTGAACGCGCATTGGTCGCCAGCATGTCGCCCAGTTGGAAACCCGCTTCCACGCGAAGATCGACTGTCGCCTTGGGCAAGTCCTGCAAGCGCTCCAAAATCGTGAGCGCACTTTCATAGTGCGAAACATCCGAAGGCGTGATCTGCGCGCGATGGCAGGCCGCCAACGCCAACTCGGCCGAAAGCACCGCTCCGTGCTGCGCGTAGTTGTTAATCAGAAACTCATAGATGAGCCGTGCACGGGGGAAATCGTTCAACCGACGCGCGAGATCACCCTGCTTGAGATACGCGTAGAACACCACGTCCGATTGGGCATACTGCTTGGTCGTGACGATACGCTCGAGAATCTTGTAGGCCTCTTCATAAAACTGGTCCTGCCCGCGTTGCTCCGCATTGAGCGCTGCACGGTAAAGCGCGTAAGGCGCATAAGCGTGCTCTTTAAATGTATCCGCCAATTGGATAAGCGGCTGCTGCGCCTTAACGAACTGACCGCTTTCCGAGTAATAATCCGCTTCGTCGATGTAG
>JBEVND010000242.1:0-4911 GCA_040508285.1 Rariglobus sp.
GTCTCGGGCGAGGGAATCAGCGCGCGGCAGGCAAACGCCATCGCGGAGAGCGAGCCTTTGCGAACGTCTTCATAACCGGCCAGACCGCGCTCAAGGAAGAGAAGGTCGGGGTCGATTTTGGTATCGGTCGCACCACCGAGAAAACGGACTTCGAGGCCGGCTTTGAGCGCCATCGGCAGGAAACGCAGGGCCGCTTTTTGGCCGGCGCTGTCACCGTCGAAAAAGCATTCGACCTGGGTGTGGTATCTACGAAGCAATACAAGTTGTCCCTCGGTGATCGAGGTGCCTTGGGGCGCAATGGCGGTTTTTAGTCCCACGCTCCAACTGCGCAACGCATCGAGCTGGCCTTCGACGAGCACGAATGGTTTGCCTTCGCCGACCTGGCTGCGTGCGCGATCGAGGTTAAAGAGCAGATTGCCCTTGGTGAAAATTGGCGTCTCGGGCGAGTTAACGTATTTCGCTTCGCGCGCGGGATCGTCTTCCGGCGTGAGATCGGTCTGACGGGCGGTGAAGGCGACGACGCGACCTTGATGATCGCGAATGGGAATCATCAAGCGTCCGCGGAAGCGCGGCTTGAGAGAGTTGAGCCCGAGAATCGCGCCATCGCGCACGAAGAACAACCCGCATTGGCGCAGAGCGTCCTCGGAGTATTTTTTCTTGAGCAAGGCCGCACCGAGCGACGCGTCGACGGGTTCGGTGGCACCGATCTTGAATTCGTCGGCGAGCTCGTGGCTGAACCGCCGTTTGTCGGTCCAGTAGGCGCGCATCCAATCACCCGTGGCCGACGAGGCTTTAAACGTCTGGTGGAAATGCTCCGCAGCGGTCTCGTGGATGTCGAAAATCTCGTGACGGAGGGAGCGCTCTTCGCGACTGGGCCCGCCGGAGCCTTCTTCGTATTCGATGGTCACGCCGAAGCGTTTTCCCAGCGTCTCGATGGCTTCAGTGAAATTTAGCTGCTCGGTCTCACGAACGAACGTGATAATGTCGCCCGCTTTGCCACAGCCGAAGCACTTGTAGAAGCCCTTGTCAGGATCGACGTGGAACGACGGCGATTTCTCATTGTGGAACGGGCAGAGGCCCTTGAAGCGCGAGCCGGCTTTGCGGAGCGTCGCGACTCGGCCCACTACGTCGACAATGTTCACGCGAAGCTTCAGATCGCGGAGACAGGTGGGTTTGATGACAGGCATGGAGCGGCGGACGGCGCGAAAGAGGTGCGACGAAGTTTGCACTTTTACCCTCGCTTGAGGTCTGTCAAGAACTGCGGGCTGGACTGCCTGCAATGATCTGATCGACAGGCCTTCCGACCTCCATGTTGCATCTTCGTATCGTTTTGAACTGTGTGCTGGCGATCCTCGCGAGTTCCGCCGCGGTGCGTGCTGCTGACGTGGCGCCGGCCTCCGCGGCGCGGCCGGTTTCTCCTGTCATCTGGGAGGCCAAGGTGAATGGATTCAGCGACGAAACTTACGCGAAGCGCGTCGAGCAATTGATCTCCCAGTTCGAGGCTTCGGTGGGCCAAAAACTGGCGCCCGGTGAAAAACGCAAAGTAGGACTTAAGATCTACGCCGACTCGGGTCCGGGCCTGGCGACGCCACTCGGATTAACCAAGGCGGTGATCGCGGCGCTCGAGCGTCGTGGCTACGAGAAGGCGGATATTTTTTTGGTGGGCCTGAATCAACAGCGTCTGCGTTTCACGGGTTACCTGCCGTCGTTGGTCACGGGCAAATCGGCATTCGATGGCCACAAGGTTTACGTGCTGGAGTCGGGGCGCTACTTCGATCCGGTGTGGTTCTACGACAGTCCGTTGCCCTCGCGTTTCGATCCGATTCTGGCGCAGAAGAGCGTCGAGAATTTTGATCCTGAGACCACCCTTGAGCAGGATCGTAAGAGCTTTTTGGCAACACCGCTTTTCGTGGATGCCGATTTTTGGATTAACCTGCCGGTTTACACGGATCACGCGGTGCTCGGCGTGAATGGCGCATTGGTGAACGCCACGTTGTGGAACGCATCGAACACCGCCCGTTTTTTCCGTAGTCCGGCGAGCGCGCCGGCCGCGGTGGCGGAGATGAGTGCCATCCCCGAATTGCGCGGCACGTGGATGTTCACTTTGGCGAGTCTGGAGCGCTATCAGTATATCGGCGGCCCGTGGTTCAATTCGCTTTATACAATTTCGGAGCCGTTGCTTTGGCTCGGGACAGACCCGGTTTTGCTGGATTCGCTGATGCTGGAACGCATCAACCGCCATCGCGCCCAAGATGGGTTCAAACCGGTGTCCGAGGACATTCGCACACTGGAATTCGCGTCGATTCTCGGGGTCGGTTCGCGCAAGACTTCCGACGCGAAGTTCGTGCCCGTGGGGAATTGATGTAAAATCCCCTTGTCTCACTCCCGCTCCTGCGCCCTTTTCTAACCCAGTCATGACGTCCGCCGCGTATCTCCCGCTTCTTATCCAGCTCCTTCTCGCAGCCGGCTTGGCTGGCCTGATTGTTGGCGTGAGCCATCTGTTCGGCGAGCGACGCAAAAAGGACACCGCGATCACCGACACCGCCTACGAGTGCGGCGTGAAAGCCGAAGGCCTCGTGCACACGCGCTTCTCGGTCAAGTTCTACGTCACGGTAATGCTCTTTATCCTCTTCGACATCGAAGTCGTGTTCCTGATTCCGTGGGCGTTCATTTATCGCGATTTCCTCGCGAACAATATTTCGATTCTGGGACCGATCCTGTTCTTCTTTGGTGTGCTCGTTCTTGGCCTTTTCTACGAGGTGAAGAAGGGCGCCCTCGAGTGGGAAAAGTGACCGCCTTACGTGCGGACTAAGCGAGGCGAACAACGATGAAACTCGACAAGATCATCGCCCGCAACCGCATCATCGATTTGCGGAGCACCGACATGAAAGGAGCCCTCACGGAGCTCCTTGCCGTGTCGGCGAGCAAGTTCCCCGACCTGAAGCAGGACGCGCTTTTAAAAGGTCTGTTGCAGCGCGAGAGCACGATGACGACCTACCTCGGCTCGGGCGTCGCCTTGCCTCACGTGCGCGTGAAGATGAGCCGGCGTTACGTGCTCGCAATCGGCCGTAGCCGTGAGGGCATTCGCAACGAGAACACGGTGGGCGATGAGAAGATCCACCTGATCTTCATGTTGCTCGCCGATGAAAAGGCGCGCGATTACCTGCAGCTGCTCGCGTCCATCGCCCGTCTGTTGAAGGACGAGGAGATGGTGAAGGCTGTTCTGCAAGCCGCGACTCCCGGCGACATCTTTGACCGGTTGGCGGCGGGCTTCGGCGGTATCCTTTCCAAGCCGGTTCAGGCGCAGCAAAACCGCATCAACCGTCTGATGATTCATGAGGCCGATCGCGTGGCCAAAGGCGCGGGTTGCGGGGCGATCATGGTGTTTGGCGACACGTTCGTCGGCGGCATCGAGCCCGGCGCGTGGTTTCCCAAGAGCAAAACGATTTTGGTGACGCGGAACCTCGTGGAACTGGAAGAGGAGGACGGCCACTTCGCAGGTGTGATTCAGGTGCGCTCGTATTCGCAGCGGCGCCTCGCACAGTTGCGCAGCGCGATGTTCGTCGCGCTCACGCGTGGAATGATTTCGTTCAGCGACCGCGTTTGTTGCGTAGGTGGCATCGCCGGCAGCAATCAGTTCGATACGGTCGTTATTGTGGATGTGGAGCGCGAGTTCCAGACGCTGCTGACCGGTCACGCCGACCTGATGCCCGATGACGTGAAGCCCGAGGTGCTGGAGCGCGTGATCGCCATTGCGACCGAGCTCGCCGTTGAAGGACGCGAAGGAAAGCCCGTGGGCTGTCTGTTCGTGGTGGGCGACGCTCCCCGCGTTGAGAAGCTGATCAAGCCGCTCGTGCTGAATCCATTTTACGGATACAAGGAGGAGGATCGTAACATCCTCAGTCCCTTCATGGACGAGACGGTGAAGGAGTTTTCCTCCATCGACGGTGCATTTATCATCCGCGGCGATGGCGTGGTTTCGTCGGCCGGCAGTTTGATCCAGGCGTCGGACAGCGATCATATTCTGCCCAGTGGGTTGGGCAGCCGGCATGCCGCAGCGGCGGCGATCTCGGTGGCGACCGAATGTATTTCCATCGTGGTCTCTTCGAGCACGGGGCAGGTTACGCTTTTCCGTCGTGGCGTAATGTTGCCGCTGACTGAAAAGAAAATGGGCGCCGCGGGTTGATCCTGCGACGGGTGGAAACTTTGGGATTGCGCCAGGCGGGGCGCGGGCTTTGCTCTGACCCTTCATCTATTTAAAACCATGGCACAAGAAACCGTCACCCTAGAATGCACCGAGGCCCGTAAAGAGGGTAAGCCCGTCTCCCGTTACCTCACCAAGCGTAACAAGAAGACCGTCACCGAGCGCATCGAGAAGAAGAAGTATAACCCCTTCCTCAAGCGCCACACGCTCCATAAGGAAATCAAGTAAACCGCTTTAGCGTCTCGCTTTCTGAGCCGGCCTTCGTGGCCGGCTTTTTTTGTGCCTGATGAAACGGTTACGCCGAGCTCAGACGGCAATCGGGGAGGAGACTGTAAGTGTGGAGCAATTTCCTCTCATCGGAGGTTGATGGAGCAGATCTGGTCCCGACGCCTCCGCCGCGCGCACCGCGATTCTGGAGCAAGCGTGCACGCTTTGCCGGATCTGTCGTTGGGGGGCGGCCTCGTGTCGATGCCGGTTCAAGAACGTCTTTAAATAGCGCCGAGCATTCTTCGCTAACGCTCACTTGGTCGCGGTCGACGCGAACTGTGAGGCCAAGGTTTGTCTCGAATCGCCTCTTTTGGAGGGGGAATTGGCCCGCGCCGAATCAGCGCTTGGACAAGACGGGCGACTTGGAAGGAGCCGAACTCGTAGAGGACGTCGAGGGGCCGGTTTGAGAACGACGGGCGCTGCGCCACGATTCGCGATGT
>JBEVND010000273.1:0-6025 GCA_040508285.1 Rariglobus sp.
ACGGCGGGCACTCAAAAAACTATAGCAATTAGTCATTGGACAAGGGGTTAAAGAAACGTGCGCTTATGACAAAGAGCTCACGCAACCCGCCTGCAATCCGCATTTCGCCGAAACGGCGTTTATTTATTCACATTCGCGCCGCCCGCACCGCCTCACTGCCGGCCCCAATCATACACCGCGTTCAGCGCATTCGTAAGCGCCTGCATGATCTCATGGCGGGCCAGCATTTCCGCCGGCAAGGGCGGCCGTTCTGTGCCAACTTGTGCGGGCTGCCCAGCACGACGCGCGCTACGTTCGCCGAGAGGGAAAAGCTGGCTCGGCGTCTTCGGGATCACCTGACCCGTTTCCGCCAGAGACATCCACAACGCCGACAAATCGCGCACATTATTCACCGTGCGATAGCCACGACGCCCCGCCGGATCGAGCGCGGTGAGCCGCAACAACGCCCGGTCGTGGTCAGCCCGCGGACGCGAGGTGTAGGGCAGCACGGCGAGCAGTTTTTTCCACGCGTTGAAATAGTCCGCATCCTTCTCCACGGCCTGCGTCAGGTAACCGGCCGCCTCGTCCCAGCGCTCCTGTTCCGCGCGCAAGTATCCGAGAAGATAATACACCTGCGCCTTGGTGCCGGGCTTGGCGGCGAGTTCCTGCAACACTCGCTCCGCGATACCCTGCGCCGTCTCGCCCTCAAATGCCTGCTCGCAACCGAAGCAATGGCTTTCCACGAGGCCGAAGCTGTCCGGCATCAATTCAAACGCGCGGCGGTAATGTTCCGCCGCCTCCTCGAGACGGTTCTCGCGCGCCAGTTGCCGCGCCAGTCGCGATTGGATGCAGTAAGCGTCGGAGAACAGCCGCAACGCCTCCTGATAACCTTTAATCGCCTGATCGATCAGGCCCGCGCGCACCAGCACGTCGGCTTCCTCCGAAAGGCGGATCGATGCCACGACGTTTTCCAAAAAACGGGACTGCGTTCCATCGCCTTTTTTCAAAAGCACTTCGCGCAAAACCGCGTAGGCCCGCATACGATCGCCCTTGGGTTGTTCGCCATCAGACGGATCGATCGAGATCGCTTTCCGCACCGCCGTCTCGGCTCCGTCGATGTCGCCCGATTCGAGCAACAAGCGGGCTTTCCAGATCAGCGGACGCTCCTCAAAACGGTCGATCACCAGCAGGCGATCGAGAAACGGAATCGCTTCGCGGCCTTTGATGCGCGTGTAGAGTTCGTAGGCGGAATCCTTGCCGCCATTCGCCACCAGATACGCCTCGAGAATCGCCACCGCTTCCGCACTGCGATTCTCCGCGTGCAACGCCTCGGCAATCACCAGCGACAGCGGACGCCACCCCGCGCCACCCGCGACACTGAGCATGTTGGCCAGATCAGTCGTCCCCCACGCATTCGACGTCTCGACCAGTTCCAACGCCTCTTCGTGCAAACCCTGACGACCCAGCACATCGACGAGCTTCAGGACCTGCTGCTGTTTTCCAGAGTCGATCAAACGCGTCGTCCCCTGGGAGGTCTTGGTCGTTTTCGCCGCGTCATAAATATAGGAACGCAAAAGATCGGCCACGACTTGCGGGCGCTCCCGCGCGAGCAGGCGCTCCGCGAGCGTGTCAAAGAGGTCCGCCGTTTTCCAGAGCCCGCTGAGCGGATCATCGAAATCCGCCACCAGCTGCTCTTCCAATTGCACCGCCAGTTCCTCGCGTGGCAACGCTTGCGCCAGCCGGAGGAGACGCGCCTTGCCGGCAGCCCACTCCGCCAACTGCTTGGGCTCGGTCGCGGTCGCACGTTGCGCGAGTGCGGGCACCAAGAGCGTCAGACCCGCGTCAGGTTCGTCGGCCGCCACCAGCGCCCAGCCCTGACGCATCTGCCAGATCGCCGCCTCGGGCGAGTTCAAGGGCGAGTTCGCCGCACCTCGCGCCGCGAGCTCGATCAACGCATCGTAGCGTTTCCGTTTGCTGGCGAGAGTCGTCAATATCGACCACGTGGGCGCGTCAGGAGAATCGCCGGCGGCCTGAATCACCACAGGCCACACTTTCTCCAATACCTCGGAGGAGACTTTGGAGCGGTAGCCGAGCCCTTGCTTGTCGGCGCCCACCCCCGCGAGCAACGCCACCGCTTCGTCGTGCCGCCCGCCCGCCGCGAGCGCGTAGGCGACGCTGGCGAGTGCCCGCCCGCGCGAATAGTTATTCGGGTTAACCGACGCGTCCAAGGCCGGGCGCATGGCCTTGAGCGCATCGTAAAGCGCGACCAGTTCGATCGCGGCCGCCGCGTCCACGCCCCGCTGCGGCCACTCCAGCAATGTCCAGGGCGTCCGCTCCGGCACCACCCGATTCTCACGGATCAACCGCGCCGCCAGCCGGCCGGTCTTGGTATCGGCGTTGAACGTGATTTCCACCGGCAGACCCAACGCATCGATCAACACAGGCGTAGCCATCGTTTCCCCGACCAGCAAAACCAGATCGGGCATCGCGAGCGTGCGTTCCGAGCGCCGATCCCTCGGTGCCATCAACTCGGCAAAATCCGGATCACCCGTGGCGTTTCGCCAGGCACGCTCGTCCTCGTTGTAACGATCAAAATATCCCAAAGCACCGCGCGCCCGTTTCAACGCGAGCGTGCGCTCAGGCTCCGGGGTTTTCCGGTCCGCCTGCGCTTTGATAAACGCGTCTTGGAGCAGCCGTTGCTCTTCGGAGAGTTTGATAAATTCCGCCAACTTTGCCTCGCCGCCAAAACGCATCGCCAACACCGAGCGCGGCACGGGCAAGATCGCGTTCATCTCGTCCTGGAAAACCCGCAGCCGATCTTCGGGTGAATCAGCCAGCCAAGGCCCGAGCTTCTTCTCCAATTCCTTCAACACCGTAGCCACCCGACGCAGCGTGCCGTCAGGCGCGCCTTGGCCCGGCTGAAGTGCGTTCACCTGCTCGACCAGGCGCAGCAGCTCCTTGCGCTCGGCACGCAGTTCCGCCGCCGCGTCGGGTCGCGACGCGTTCAGCGCCAGCGCTTCGATGCGCGCCAGCCGCCGGAAAATGTGCTCGGGCGGATACTGCCCGAAAGCCGGCGCGTCCTTCGCCCACTCCGTCGTCAGCGTCCGCGCTGCCAGCCACTGTGTCGGCGGCGTCGTGACATCGAACGACACGCTTGAGTGTTCCTCCGAAGGCATCCGCCAACCGAGCGTCGCCCGAATCTCCTCCGGCGCCCGCAACTGAGCATGCGCAGGGGCAACCCATGCCAGCGCGCCCAGCGACGCCGCCGCCAAACAGACCACACCGCGATCACTCAACCAATTGAAGCGAGAAGACATAGGGCAAGGGGTTAAAAAGCAGCGCCATCCACGTGCGCTCCGCAAACCCATGGCAATCCCGCAGGTGCCCCGATCGACGTTTACTTGGTCACCGCCGCCAAAAACCACTCCAACGAATACCACGCCAGCTGTCCCGACGGCCCGTGCGGGTTGAAATCGCACGCATGCGTCGCCCACGGCAGCGACACGAACGCGTTCGGCACCCCGAGTTCATCGAGTTTCGCGTGAAGCCGCTCGCTCTGTTTGTGCCACACCATCGAGTCCTGCAGCCCGTGCACCATCAGCGTCGGCACGGCGTTTTCCTTGTTAACGATCAGATAACCCGACGCCGTGCGATACGCCTCCGGCGCCGTCTCAGGCGTGCCGCCGAGGTATTGGCGAAGCAACTTCACCGCGTTCAAAATATCGTCCTCACGGGAAAAGCCCCAAGCGAACACCTGATCGTGCGGACCATAAAACGAAACCACGCCGCGCACGCTTGTATCCGGATAACCATACGCCACCGCCGAGGCCAGTTGCCCGCCCGCCGAACGCCCCATCAACACCAACCGCGTCGGATCAATCCCGAGCGCGGGAGCATTGGCCTTCAGGTAAGCAACCGCCGTTGTGATATCGTCCGCCTGCCCCGGCCATTTCGTCTCCGGTGCCAGTCGGTAACCCACCGCCGCCACCGCATAACCGAGCCGTGCCAGATGATGATTCACCGCCGGCAATTGCTCGCGGTTCCCACTGTCCCAGCCGCCGCCATGAATCATCACCACGCACGGCGCGGCGGTCGTCCGTCCTTGCGCCCGGTAAAAATCCAGCGGCACGCCACCGGCTACCTGCAGCGTTTCCACTGTCACCGGTTTTTCACTACGCGCCAGTAATCCGCCCAACGTAAAGGGCGCTCGGTTCATTTCCACTTTCCCAAAAGCCTTTTCGAGTTTCGCAGGCACGTCGCGCGCCACCCACGCTGCCAGCACCACCGGACGCCACATCGCCACTGCTGCGATCGCGCAGATCGAAATCGTGACCACGCGCAGCGTTCCCTCTCCGCCCCAAAGCCACGCGCTCCCTGCGACCGCCACCGGCAACAAAAACAAGAAATGCCCGAACTCGCCGACGAGGATCGAAGCCATCCACATCCACACGGTGGGCGCGCGGAACCACGTCAGCGAGGCAGCCCCCGCAAACACCACCGCCAGCACGAGCAACGTCCATCTCAACATAGATGCTGCTACTACGGCTCGAAACCCGCCACGGGTGCAAAATGTTTTGCGCGCCGTTTCGTCCGCAGCGCCCGTAGCGGAACCGCGGATCCGTTTCGTCCGCCTCGCCGCCATCCTCCGATAGGCTCCAGCATCCTCTCTGCCTCAACGCTCGCCATCTCCCCTCCGCCCCCTTTGCGTTTCCGCCATGCGTCGCCTCGATCAACTCCTCGCCAACCTCGGTTATTGCTCTCGCAGCGAAGCCCGCGAGTTCCTCAGAAAAAACGCCGTCACTGTGCGCGGAGCCGCCGTGCGTGATCCCTCGGGCAAAGTCCACGCCGCCGATGTCCTGATCAATGGCGAACCGCTCGACCACCCCGAGGGTTTGCTCCTCTTGCTCAACAAACCGCTCGGCCTCGTCTGCTCCCACGACGAACGCGAAGGACCGCGCATCTACGATCTCCTCCCCGAACGCTGGCGCGCGCGCAATCCGCAGGTCACCAGCATCGGTCGCCTCGATAAAGACACCTCGGGCCTGATCCTCCTCACCGACCAAACCGAGCTCGTTCATCATTACACCTCGCCCAAGCACAAGGTCCCCAAGCTCTACCGCGCGACGGTGGATCGTGATCTCTCGCCCGACCTGATTCCGCTTTTCGCCGCCGGAACCTTGATGCTCGAAGGCGAAAAAGCTCCCTGCGCGCCCGCCGAACTCCGTCTGATCCCCGGCGATCCCCGCACCGCCGAACTGGTCCTCACCGAAGGTAAATACCACCAAGTCCGCCGCATGTTCGCCGCCACCGGTGCCACGGTTCTCACACTCCACCGAGTCCAATTCGGCCAACTCACCCTGGGCAACCTCCCGCCCGGCGAATACCGCGAAGTCACTCAGTCCGAGATCTGATCCATGCGCCCGACTGCTCCCACTGCTGAACAACGTGCCGCCACGCGCGAGCGGCCGCTGCGTTCTCCAGTGATGTATCAGTCATGGCGTCACTTGCTGTTTCTCCACTGGCAATGGGACCCGGCGGCGATCCAAGCCACGCTTCCCGCCGGCCTTCACGTGGATACTTTTGACGGACACGCCTACCTCGGCGTCGTGCCGTTCTGGATGGATGAAGTGCGCCCGCGCTTCTTCCCTTCAACGCCCGGCTTGTCGTGGTTTCTTGAACTCAACCTGCGCACTTACGTTCACACCGACGATGGCACGCCCGGCGTCTGGTTCTACTCCCTCGACTGCAACAACCCCGTCGCCGTCCAGCTCGCCCGCTCGTTGTTTTCGCTGCCCTATGTCCACGCCCGCCAAACCGGCGTTCGGCCTTCCGCGCATTCGCTCAACCGCGCCGAGTTCAAATCCCAACGCATTCCCGTCATTCACGCCGACGCGCCGTCCAACCATTTCGCCTATGCAGCGACCACCCCACCCGTCGCCGCCGAACCGGGCACCCTCGAATACTTCCTGGCCGAGCGTTACTTGCTATTCAGCCGTTCGTCACGAACCGGACGCCTCGCCTCGGGTCGGGTCTGGCATGCGCCTTA
>JBEVND010000281.1:0-6434 GCA_040508285.1 Rariglobus sp.
AGCCGGTCGGCGTCAGCGGATTCGGCAGGCCGGCGTTGGGGTAGGCGGAGATGAAGGTGTCGGATTTCTGGCCCAGCTCCTCGAGGAACGGGCGCATGAGGTCGGGACCGATCGAGCAGTTGAGGCCGACGGAGAACGGCTGGTGGTTGCGCACCGCATTCCAGAGGGCGCCGACCGTCTGCGCGGAGATCATCGTTTCGCCACCGCGGCCGACTGCGGCGGAGATCATGAGCGGCAGGCGGATTTTGTCCTCGGCGAAGACTTCCTCCATCGCGACGAGGGCGGCCTTGGCGTTGAGGGAATCGAAGATGGTTTCGATCAGCAGCAGGTCGGAGCCGCCGGCGATGAGGGAACGGATCTGGCGGCGGTAGTCGGCTTTGACCTGATCGAACGTGATGACGCGGAAACCGGCGTCATCGGCATCGGGCGAGTTGGAGAGCGAGACGGTGAGCGGTCCGATGGCGCCCGCGACGTAGCGGCGGCGGCCGGTGGCGTTGCCGATGCGGTCGGCCCACTCACGGCATTGGCGGGCGGACTGGAAGTTGATGTCGTGAGCGAGCTCTTGGAGGAACTTGTTCTCTATCACAGACTGATAGAACGCTGGATCCTTGCGTCCGCCGTGCTCGCGCGGGTCTTCGATGAAGAACTCGCTCTGGCCGATGCTGGTAGCAGAGAAAGTGTTTGTTTCTATTATGTCGGCTCCGGCTTCAAGGAAGCGGCGGTGGATGTCGCCGATTTCGTTGGGGCGGGTGAGCGAGTAAATGTCGCCGTTGTTCTTGAGATCCTTGGGGGCGTCTTTGAAACGTTCGCCGCGGGCCTGCTCCTCGGTGATGTTGTAGGAGCGGATGGTCGTGCCCATCGCGCCGTCGATGATGGCGACGCGCTCGTTGAGGAGGCGGCGGAGATCGATTTCGGCGGCGGAGAGTTTGGGAGTGGCGGACGACATGGCGTGAGAGGGTTTGACAGGGAAAAGGGAAGGCAATGGTGGCGTATTTGCAAGAAACATATCTTCATATTCGCATGCGTTGATGCGTTTGTTGAAATCGAGCTTGCTCTGCTGGAGGTGCGACCTCAAAGGTTCGCCGTCCAGTCGTTCTTTTTAACTACTTTGCAGGGACGGGGAAGGCCGTGAAAACCGGCCACAGTTGCGCTGCGGTAACGCATCAAACCAGACCCACAGCCCGAGGCTCACGCCTTGGGTCCAAAGCCAGTCGGGACGCGAGTCACGGCGAAGGCGAGAGGCGAGGACGCACGATTCGCGCGAGTTCGGATCTGAAAATTCCAGATCTAGGATTCGTGCGCGTCGGGCAGGATATGCGGAGTCCGAACACCCACTTTGCAAAGGCTCACCGCGGCCGGTGCGATTGCGCGCGTCGGTCTGCTCCACTTCATCGCAAACAATGAAGCGTGAGCGTAGTCACTTTTCCCCTACACGGGCTGAGGGACGCGCTCTTGCCTTGGTCGTCCTCCATGCAAACCCGTCCTTCGCGTGCCCACGTTCTGGGCCGCCTGTTAGTCACGTGCGCTTTCGCGGCGCCGTTTTCGATCCATTCCCTTTCCGCCGACACCGCCTCGAAGACCGAGACGGACCGCGTGACCTTGCCGCCGGTGGAAATCACCGCGCGCCGCATCAAGGAAGATCCGGTCAACGTGCCGGCTTATACGCAGGTCATCACGCGTGAGCAGATCGAAGCTGCAGGCGCAGTCAGCCTCATCGATCTTTTGGAGAACCAGGCGAATCTCCAGTTCACCTCGCTCTCCAGCAGCGCGGTTAACACGAAGGTCTCGATGCGTGGCACCAGCACATCGGGCAACGGCCGCACGCTCGTGCTCCTCGACGGCATTCGCACCAACCGCCCCGACATCGGCGATTTCAACTGGCTGCAATTCAACCTCCAGACCATCGAGTCCATTGAGGTGATTCAGGGGCCGCAGGGCGCATTTTACGGCGACAATGCCGTGGGTGGCGTGATCAAGATCAATACCCTTGGTGCTCCCACCAGCAGTGGCGGCAACGTGCGCTTGCTCGTCGGCAGCGATGACACGTTCAAGATTTCCGGTGGTTACATGCAGGCCTTCGGCAACGCGTGGGCCGGCGTCTCGGGCGGCTACGATACCTCGGATGGTTACCGCGATCACTCCGGTTTTCGCAACGAACATCTCGGCGCGAGCTTCGGTTACGACAACCAGAAGAACTCCGTCACCCGCCTTGCGGTCTCCTATCTCAAGAGCGACTTCGATCAACCCGGCTCGCTAACGCAGGCTCAGTTCGAGGACGATCCCACGCAAGAAGGTGCCTTCGCCTCCGACGGCGTGTCGCGCTACAAACGTGTGTCGTTGAGTAATGAATACGGAGTTTCCTCCGCCACGAAGCTTCTCACCGATGCCGGCGCGAGCTTCACAGATGAACTCTATCACGGTGGCTTTGGCACCGATTTTGACCGCACGATCGACGGTTACTATTTCTCGCCGAAACTCCATCTTGAGCGCGGTGACTGGACTTTCACGCCCGGCGTGGATTTTTCTTACGACGAGCTTGAGGTGGACACGACCGGACCTTTGTCCGCCAACGCCGAGCGCACCAGCATCAGCGCTTATCTGGCCACTGAATGGCGCGCCAATGATGCGCTCACGCTCTCCGCGGCCTATCGTCACGACTGGAACAAGATCGCTGTCGAGCAGCGTGTCCCCGGTCCTGCCACCCGTGATGATCGTCGCGAAGGCGGCGACGCCGTGCAGGTCGCCGCGAACTACAAGGTCACCGATGCAGTGCGCGTTTACGTGAAATACGACCGTGCCTACCGTTTCCCTGCGACCGACGAACTCGCTTCCTACCAAGGTTTCGGTCCTTTCTCCTTCAACGCGGACCTCAAGCCCGAGTTGAGCGACAACTACGAAATCGGCGCGACGTATCGCAAGGAGCGTTGGACGGGCGGCGCTGCGATTTACCTGCTCGAAACGAAGGACGAGATTTATTTCACGAACACGACGTTCACCAACGAGAATCTCTCGAAGACCCGCCGCACCGGCGTGCAGGGCAACGTGGGTTACGACGCCGGAATTGCCGGTTTTCGCGCGCAGGCTGATTATGTGGATGCGCGTCTGCGCGAAGCTGACGCCGGCACCGGCGTAGCGGAAGGGCGCATCCGCATGGTGCCGGAATGGCGCCTGACCAACACGGTCTTCGTGCGTCCGACCACGGGTCTCGAAGTGAGTCTCACGCATCGCCACATCGGTTCGATGGTGGAAGACGACGGCTACGGCGGCACGTCGCCCGACACGGTGCCGCATGTCGATCTGTTCGACGCCAAGATTGCTTATCGTCTTACACCTGACTGGCGCGTGTTTGCTGGCGTGAACAACATCGCGGACCGCGAGTTCATCGCCTACCAGGTTTTTGGCGGCATCTACCCGGGCCAGGGCCGCTTCTTCTACGCAGGCAGTTCGCTGCGCTTCTGATCGCTGTCGCGTTCGCTTGGCACCGGCGGTCGTGCCGGTGCAGAGTGACGCGTCTTTTAAAACATGCTTCGGCTTTTCATCCTCCTCGTTTTTGCGTCGGGCCTCGCGCATGCGTCATCGGCGGTGCGCGTGGTATCGCAGACGGTGGGGACGGATGAGTTGTTGCTCGCACTGGCCGAGCCGGCGCAGATCGCTGCGCTCAGTCACATCGCGAAGTATCCGGAGTTTTCTGCGGTGGCCAAAGAGGCCGCGGCGTATTCGTCGATCTCGGCGGGCGACAGTGAGGCGATCCTTAAGTTTAAGCCGACGCTGGTCTTGTTCGCGGATTACAGCCGCACAGAGCTCGTCGCCCAGGTGCGCAAGGCGGGCGTGGAGGTCATCGTCTTTGATCGTTACGCGACGCTGACGGATGTTTACGCAAACCTGCGCACGCTGGGTCGGTCGCTCGGTCGCGAAGCCAGAGCCGAGGAAATTATCGCCGCGTGTGAAGCGCGGATGGCGGTGCTTTCGGCGAAGTTAAAAAAGGTGAAACCGAAGCGCGTGGTGAACGCGTCAACCTACGGATTGCTGTCGGGCGCGGGCACGACGTTTCAGGATCTGTGTGATCACGCGGGGGCTGAAAATCTCGCAACCACGCTCGGCGGATTGAAAGGCGTGCAACCCGAGCCTTCGGAAAAAATGCTCGTGTGGCCGATCGATTATCTCGTGCTCGGCGGCGAGGGAGCGGTGAGCGATGCCCTGGCGCCGCTGCGCACGGTTTTGCCTTATCGCTACATCGACGCGGTGCGCAAAGACCGCGCGGTCGTGCTGCCCTCGGCGTTGCTTGCGAGCGTCACCCATCATCGCATCGACGCGTATGAACTTCTCGCACGCGGGCTGCATCCGGAGGCGATGAAATGACGCGCGGCGCTTCGCAGCCCTGGGTTATGCCTTCGCTCATCGTGGCGTTGCTCGGGCTGGTTTTTATCTCGTTGGCGTGGGGTGAACTCACGCTCTCGCCAGCACAGTTGTGGGCGGGTTTGAACAACACGGACGAACTGGCGCGCACGGTGTTGTTTCAGTTTCGCCTGCCGCGCGTGATCACGGGTCTGCTGACGGGCGCGGCGTTGGCGGCGGGCGGCTTGGTGATGCAGGCATATTTTCGTAACAGCCTCGCGAGCCCGGATCTGCTCGGCGTGAGTAGCGGTGCGGCGGCCGGCGCGGTGTCGGCCATCGTGCTGGGCTGGACGGCAGTCGCGCTTTGGGTGCTGCCACTCGCCGCGGTGGCGGGCGCGGTGGTGGCGACCTTCGCGGTGTTGTTGCTCGCGAAACGCGGCGCGAGCTCGGAGCGATTGTTGCTCGCGGGCGTGGCGCTCAACGCCTTGCTGGGTGCGGTCACGAGTTACCAGTTGTCGCATGGCGTGGCCTTGTGGGAGCGCAATTCGCAGCTGCTCTTCTGGTTGCTCGGCGGTCTTGAGGACCGCAGCTGGCTCCATGTGCTGGCGGCGCTGCCGATCGTGGTCGCGGCCGCGTTGCTCTGGCCGTTGGGTCGGCAAATGGACTTGCTCAGCCTAGGTGAAGCCGAGGCGCAAAGCCTCGGGGTGGACGTGAAAATCCTGCGTCGAAAACTGCTCGTGCTGGCGACCGTCCTGGCCGCGACGGCGACAGCGGTGGCGGGCATCGTGGGATTTGTGGGTTTGGTCGTGCCCCACGGACTACGACTCCTGGTCGGCCCGGAACATAGGCGGTTGGTGCCGCTAAGTATTCTGGGCGGTGCGGTGTTCGTGCTGGCCTGTGATCTCGTCGGACGGGTCGGGGGAAATCTGAGGCTCGGCATCGTCACGGCGTTGATCGGCGGACCGTTCTTCCTGTGGCTTCTGAGGAAACGAGCATGAGCGCGCTAACACTCAAAAATATCTCGGTTGCCGGGCGCTTGCAGGCCGTGAGCCTTGAGCTGCCGGCGGGCGCGCTGGTGGGATTGATCGGGCCGAATGGCTCGGGCAAATCGACGCTGTTGCAGGCGGCGGCGGGCTTGTTGCCAGTCTCGGAAGGCGCGGTGAGTTGGTCGGGAAAAGCGGTCGGCGAAATCGCGATCATGGAGCGAGCGCGTCGGGCCGCGTGGGTGCCACAGGAAGCGAAATTTGAATTCGGGTTTTCGGTGCGCGCAGTGGTGCAGCAGGGCCGCTACGCGCACGGTGACGACGAGGCGGGCGTCGACGAGGCGCTGGCGCGTTTCGATCTTACGGAGCTGGCGCGGCGGCCGGTGAATCAACTTTCGGGCGGTGAACGCCAGCGTGTGATGCTCGCGCGCGCCGTCGTGACGCAGGCGCCGTTGCAGCTGTGGGATGAACCGCTGGCGCCGCTGGATCCGCGTCACGGGTTGGAAGTGCTGGCGCTGGCGCGCGAACTGGCCGCAAAAGGCGGCACGGTTTTGATGTCACTCCATGACCTGCGGGTCGCGCATGCGCTCGATCTGGTCGTGGTCTTGGCGCGCGGCGGCCTGCGAGCGCTGGGGAAACCGGGTGAGGTGCTGACGCCGGAACTGTTGCGTGAGGTTTTCGGCGTGCGCGTGCGCACTGCTGACGGGCTGACGCTGGAGTTGCCGTGACCTAGCGAACGGCCAACCAGCCGTAGAAAGCGACGAAGACGACGAACAAACCGGTGAGCCCGTGGTAACCGATTTTGAGGGCCGCGGTTTTGAGGTGCGGCGCAAAGTCGTAGGTGAACTGGAGCACGAGGCGAGCGGCCCAGAAGAGCGCGATGTAGCCACATACCACGCGGGCGAGCGCGCCGCCGCCGATCAATTCCGACGCGCAGAAAAGACTGACCAGGCCCAGTGCGACGATGGTGCCGGTGGTGTAGGCCTGATAGGCGTTGCACATCTGGCGAAGGAGCCGCGGCAGACGGGAGAGCTCCTCGTTCCAGCGCAGGTTGGCGGGCGCGTAGAGGATCGCGGTGAGCGAGATGAGGTGGGCGACTCCGGCGATGCGCATGAG
>JBEVND010000286.1:0-6063 GCA_040508285.1 Rariglobus sp.
GGCGGAATCGCCACTTTTACTGAGGAAATCGCCCGCGCCGCCACCGCTTTGGGCCATTCCGTGGAGATTTGGGCTCAACGCGCCCGCCCGGATCAGGAAAAAACGTGGCCTTTCACCGTTCGTCGCCTGCCACTTGCCGGAACCCACAACGTTTGGTGCCGGCTTAAAATCATCGGATGGCTCATCCGTGAACGACGCCGGCTCCGAAATGCCGTCGTTTATCTTCCCGAGCCCGGTCCGATGCTCGCCTTCATGGCGCTTTTGCCGGTGCGCGCATTTTTGCCCAGACGACTCGTGCTCACGTTTCACGGTTCGGAGATCCTTCGCTTCCACGCCGATCCGGCCACGCGTTGGTTGACCCACCGGTTGATCCAGCACGCGTTTCGTATCAGCACGCTTACCCATTACACCCAAACGCTTCTCTGCGAGAAATTTCCCGAGGCGACGGACAAAACCTTTATCACCGCAGGCGCGCTGCGGGCAGACTTTGCTGTTAACACCCACGCCAAGCCCGAGCGCGGCGGGGGCAAAATCATCATTCTCACGGTGGGCCGGCTTCACCCACGCAAGGGCCAGCTGCTTTCCCTCCGTGCGCTTCAGACGCTCCCGCCCGAACTCGCATCGCGCGTCGAATACTGGATCGCGGGCAGCACCAGTAAACCCGCCTACGAACACGCCCTGCGTTCCGCCGCTGCCGACAACAGCTCCGGGCTCACCGTGCGGTTTCTCGGCAACCTCGCCGATGACGAGCTCGACCGCGTTTATGCGCGCGCCGACATCTTTGCCCTCACGAGCATCGATCACGGCCACAGCGTGGAAGGATTTGGACTCGTTTACTTGGAGGCGTCCGCCCACGGCCTCCCCGTGGTCGCCCACCGCGTTGGCGGAGTGCCTGAGGCGGTCGTCGACGGAGAAACCGGTTTCCTCGTCGCGCCGGACAAACCCGCCGATCTGACCGACGCGTTTCGCAAGCTCATCGACGACGGCGCACTCCGCGAGCGCATGGGCAAAGCCGGGCGCACCTGGGCGCGTCAAAATTCCTGGGAGCATGCTGCTGCGCTCCTTTTCGAAGCCGGACCTTCCGTCACTCCGTCCCGTCCGGCATCCGTGGTATGAAGATCACGCTCCTCCAAGACATCCTGCGCAGCGGCGGCACCGAGCGACAGTCCGTGCTGTTGGCCCACGCCTTCGCCGCCAGCGGACATCAGGTGCAGGTCATCACGTTCCGCCCCGGCGGCACATTGTCGGCCACGCTCGCGCCCGTCCCGCGTCGCTGTCTCCAGCCGTTCGATACAGGGTTCAACTGGTTGGCGCCCCGGCTGGTCGCCACGTTGCGCGCTTCCGCGCCCGACGTGGTGCTCTGCATGGGCCGAATGGCCAACTGCCACGCCGGTCGCGTCAAAGGTGCGCTGCCTGACACCGTCGTGATCGGCACGATGCGCACCGGGAAAAAACTTCCTTGGTCCTTTCGTCGTTCGCTCCGGCAGGTGGACCACGTCGTCGCCAACAGCGCAGAGTCCGCCGGCATTCTTGTTCGCGACTACCGCCTGACCGAGAAACGTGTTTCGGTCATTCACAACGCCCTGGTTTTTCCGCCACAGGGCGCGATCGCCGTCCGCGATGAATCGTTGCGCCGTCAACACGGCGCAGGCCCGCAAACGCTCGTGCTGCTGTGCGTCGGCATGCTCCGCCCTGAGAAAAACCAGCGCGCATTGATCGAGATCGCCGCGATGCTGGATACCGGAATCAACTGGCAACTCTGGCTCGCCGGCGAGGGTGATGCACGCGCCGGTTGCAAGGAAACCGCCAAGAAAATGGGCGTTCAGGATCGCGTGAAGTTCCTCGGCTTCCAATCCGATCCCACGCCGCTTTACCACGCGGCCGACATCGCCGTGCTCGCCTCCAAAGCCGAGTCGCTCTCGAACTTCCTCATCGAGGCACAGGCGCACGGCTTGCCTGCGGTGGCGTATGCCGCCGGCGGAGTCGCCGAATGTATTCAAAATAATGTGACCGGAGCGGTGATCACAGCGGATGACGCGACGGGCTTTCGCGAAGCGCTCACTCACTTTGCCCACTCCACCGAGCGGCGCACCGAAGCTGGTCGCAAAGCCAAAGCGTTTGCGCGGGCTGCCTTCGACCCCGCGCGCCAAGCGCAGGCGTATTTGGATTTGTTTACGCGGCTGCGCAGCGCGCGTTAATCACGCGCCGCGCAGGCAGTCACCGCCCGTTATAAATTAGCGTCCCGTCGGATGTCCGGGGGATGCGAGGGTTTCGTAGGGCGATCCGCTGATGTTGAAGCCGATCGGGTTATTGATCGCCTCCTGGAATGCTTCGCCGGTGGCGCTCGCCGTCTGCTCGCCGATGCGGGTGACGTTGAGGTTCTCGCGGAAGAAGTGTCCCGAGTTGATCGCCGTGGCGTAGTAGGGTCGCATGTTATAGCCGTTCGCAGCTGCACCTTCGACCTGCGCGGCGGGCGGCGTCTGTGTGATGACGACCGACTGCGGGTAATCTTTCACGATCACTCCGGGGAATGAGGCCATCCAGTTTCCGCCCGTATCGACGACCACACTCTGGCGGCCAATGACGTCGCCATTGGCGTTGTGAAGGACGACTTCGAGTGTTGCGCCCGGTTCAGCGGCGCCGCTGTAGATCGGGGCAATCGGGAGGATCGCGTCCTTGTAAACTTCGACGGGGCCCAGGCCGTAGGGATCGTCCTCGCCATCGCCGTCACGCTCGAAGACCGAGCTCGTCGAATAGTTGCGCGAGACGTCGTAGATGAAGCCAAGGACATCCGTGGGCAGGAAGAAGTCGTTGTCCGCCGGATTTGTATCCAAGCCGTTGCTACCGTCGTCGGACACGGTCACCTGGTTGATGATCGTGCCGTAGACGATGGAGTTCATCGGCAGCGTCACAGTCACGGTGTAGGTGATCGTCTCGAGGTTCTGGCCCTGGACCACCGCAAGCGCGGGATCCTGGGCGGCTTCCCACGTAACGGTGCGGGTCGCAGCGTCAAAAACGCCGCCGTTGCTGGCACCGACGAAGACCACGTGATCGGGCAACTTGTCCACAATCTTCACGTTGGTGGCGTTCTGGTCGCCGTTGTTACGAACCGTGATCGTGTAGGTAAACGTATCATTAATTCCGATACGATTGGTGGAGTTCACCTTGGTAACGACCAAGTCGGGCGTTGCGGGCAGCGCAGTGGTGTCGGTTCCCGTGACCGGGGTCGCCTCGTTGGCAACATCGGTCACCGTGACCGAGTTGGTGAACGAGACGTTGCCCTGCGTCTGCGGATTGGCGACGGTCGCCGTGACGGTGAGCGTGAGCGTATCGCCCGCGTTGAGCGCGACATTGGTCCAGAGCAGTTCGTTGCCTACCAGATCGGCCGCCGTGAGCGCGGCGTGGACCACGCCTTCGCTGTCCGTGAAAGCAGCCACACCGATGAACGTGAGTTGATCAATCGGGAACACATCACGGATGTTCGTGAGCGCATTCTGCGTGCCGGTGTTCTCAATGGTGATCGTGTAAGTCACAGAATCGCCGGGAGCAGCCGAGGTGAGTCCGTCGGTTTTGGTCACAACGAATACCGGCGTGGCGTCGATCACGTTGTTGTCGCTGTCAGTGTTATCGAGCGGCGTAGGGTCGATGTCGTCGTGGGTAACGGACGCGGTATTGGTGATACTCTCGCGGGCAACGTCGATGACCGCATCGAGCGTGGCGTCGAACTCGACCTCAAGCACGTTGCCAACGGTGTCCGGAATATCGGGCAGGGTGATCGTGATGGTGCGAACGCCCAAGCCATCGGTGGCGACGGTGAAGGCGACGGCCACTCCGTCCACGCGGATGTCGTTGATCGTCACCTGAGGCGGAATCGTATCGGTAAGAACCACGCCCGTCGCGGTGTCGGTGCCGACGTTGGTGATCGTGACGGTGTAGGTCCAGGACTCACCGGCGGAGACGGAGGCGAGACCGTCGTCTTTCACCAGCTGCAAGCCGGCGCCGACGACCGTGATCATGGTGTCGCCGTTGATGGAATAGTTGTTGAGCACGGTCGCATCCGGACCCGCGCCGTCGGCACCGGTGCGTTCACCGGTTGGCGCGTTAGGCAACGAGGTCCACGTCGCGGTGACACCGCTCGTGAAGCTGTCACTGTTCAACCCGGTGCCACCGAACAACCCGTCGTCGCCGAGGCCTTCCGACGGATCCGAAGTCACCGTGGCATCGTAGGTGATGCTGATACGTTCGTTTTCCGCCACAGGCGTGATGAGGGTAACGACGTAACCGGCGGCCGTCGAAGTCACCGTGTAATCGGTTCCCTCGACCAACGTTGCCAGCACGACGTCGTCCGCGAGGCCGATCGTGCCGCCCATGTCGTAACGCTCCACCACGATGTTGGCGATCGAGGTGAACTTGTCGGCCGGGATGACGCCCGCCACGCGGAGATCGTGGGCAGTCGCACCGGTAGGCGTATCCAGGTTTAGGATATCCACCGTCACGGTGATGGTATCACCGAGGTGAGGCGTGGAGTCGCTGATCGTTTGGACGATGGTCAGCGCGGGCTCGACGATCGTAACGTTGGCCGGAGCGGTCGCATCAACGACCGGCGCGGACGTCGTGCCACTGGTGGCGTCGGTGTAGGTGAGCGTCGCGGTGTTGGCGAGCGTGCCACCGGCCTGGTTTGCCACTTCGTTCACCACGCGAACTTCAACACGGATCGTGAAAGTGTTGGTTGTCGCGTCGTTGTCTGCGGCCGTCGTGGTGTCACCAAAATCAATGACGAGGTCTTCGCCGCTGGTGGTGCCGCCCGTGACGGTGGGCGTAGCGTCGAGCGTGCCGTTGAAGGTGCCAGGCACCACCGTGACCCCCACGAGCACGAGGCCCGGAGGCAGTTGATCCTGAATGATCAGGTCGCGCGTCACCCCTTCGGGCAGCGTTACCAGGATATCGTAGATGAACGATTGGCCGATGGTCGCGGTGGCGACCGAGGCGTTTTGCTTATCGAGCGTGGGCGTCGCGAGAACGAAGGTGCCGCTGAAGCCGCTGTCCGCGTAGTCATTGGGGCCCGTGCCGGAACCGGTGCGTTCGTCGGCATCGACGCCGGCGGCACCGCTGTAGGTGGCGGTGAAGCTGTTCTCAATGGTATCACCTGCTGGCGCCAGCGTGGTGACCACGGCGTTGATGGTGATCGTCACGCTCTCGCCTGGGGCGAGCGAGGCGATGGTGAGATCCAGAGCATCGCCCACGCTATCGTCGGTGAACGTGATGCCCGCGGTCACACTCAAGCTCACGAAATCGAGCGAATCATCGAGTGTATCGAGAATGCGGATATCAAACGCTGTGGCGGCCGCGCCCGCGTCATTGGTGATCGTGAGGGTGTATTGAACGGCGTCGCCGGCATCGCTGCCGGAAGCCACCAGCGTCTTGGTGAAGGTGAGCTCAGGCTCGGCCACTTCGACGTCGAGTGTATTGGACACGGCGGTCGGATCGACGTCGGAAACGTCGTCGCCGGTGCGGTCGTAGCGAATGCCAAAGGTGTTCTCGAGAACCGTGCCGTTCTGGTTGGCGGTTTCGTTGACCACGATGGCATCGAACTCGATGACGATGCTGGCAGGCGCGCTCGCGTCGGTGTTGGTGACGGTGCCGAGCTTGAAGAAAACGTCCGTGCCCGACGTATAGACATCGGTGTTGGCCGTGGCGCTGCTGGAGACTGCTGCGTCGGCAAGGACGCCTGCCGCCACCGTGCCGGACAAGCCCGCGCCTTGGTAAGCGACCGAGGCGCTTCCGTTGTTCAGGAAACGCAAGCCGGATGGCAGTGCGTCGTGCAACTGGAAGTCGGCGAGTTCACCGTAGGGCACGGTGACCACGAGACGGTAGCGAATGGTTTCGCCAATCGCCACATGGGCTCCAGCCGTGCCGGTGTTGTTCGTGGACACAACGCTCTTGGTGAGCGCAAACGGGAACGACTCCGCGAAGTTGTTACCGGTGCCCGTGTTGTTGGCGGGCGCGGTATTGGGGACGATGATTCCAGAGATGACATCGTTGACCGTGGAGGTGCCGGAGGCG
>JBEVND010000333.1:0-19385 GCA_040508285.1 Rariglobus sp.
CGCTGCCGTTGATTAAGCCGCCAAACGACGGCGAGCCCCGGGACGGCGGCAGAGCATGATCATCGCGCAACCGGCGATGCCAAACAGGCCCCACGTGCTCGGCTCGGGCACCGGCGAGAAAGTCACCGGCGCGCTGAAATCAACGTGATGAATCTCCGCGCCCGTGTGGGTGTAGCTCGCCGCGACAATCTGGCCGTTGACGTAACGATTGTTGCCGTTGGCTGTGTTGTTGAGGTCGATCATCGGCGCGAGAATGCTGCCGTAAAAGTTGGACCCAAGGGTGATCGAGTTGCTCGTGTTGGGATTAGAGTCAGGGACAATATTCCAGAGGAGCTGATCGTTGTTCTGCCCCACGTTGCCGTTGTTATTGCTGCCGCCGAAAAGCGTCTGCCCGCCCGCGTTCAAGACGTTGATCACATAGACCATGTCGGCCGGAACGTTGATCTGAATATTGATGCCCGAGACACCGGCCAGCTGGCTGGCATCCACGTTAAACACCGCCACGCCGCTCGTGAGGCTCGTCGAAAGGACGATCTGGTTGTTCGTGAAATTGATCGTTCCGGTGGGCGAGGAGGCAGCCAACGTGTTCGAAATCGCCGCCAGTTCGCTGAAGGTGGACGTCAGGTTCCAGCCCGACGGCGCCGGGGCGTTGCGCGGGTCGACGTAGCTATTCGCGTGCGACGTGTTGTAGGACAGCGAGCCGCCATTGTTCAGGGAACGCTGGCTGCCTCCCGTGTAGGTGGTGCTGCTATTGAGGTTCGGCGCGTAAACGTAGCCGTTATTCAGGTAGCTGTTGCCACTCACGCTGAGCTGGCCGTTCAGATAAACGCTCGGGTTGGGGCCGACTTTGTTACCGTGCATCGCCAGCACGTTGTTGCCGGTCAGGGTCAAGTTCCCACCAACCGCGATGCTGCCGTCCGTGTGCGTGTTGTTGAGATTCAGGTTACCGGACGTGATGACGTTATATTCGCGGACCAAGCCTTCGAAATTAACCACCGCCTGCTCGACGCTCATCTGGGCGCGAGCTTCCCCGATACCAAATGTGGTCATGATGACCGCCAATAGAATATAGGGTGAATACCTCATTTTTCAGCTCATAACTGAAAACCCAATGCTCGCTTTGTCAACGGCTCGGTTTACAAATGAAAAACGATCATTTATAACCCAATTAGCTATTCTAAAAAATCTTACATTAATTCCGGAACAATGAAAATATCAGGCTACCCGAGATTTTTACACAAATCACCGCGCTGCTTTGTTGATTAAAGCGGTTTCCTCCGCCGAAAGGCCCGGACGACGGGCCATCCCGGCAACAGCCGTTGCCTCCAACTTGCGGTCCTTCGTATCGGCCAAAACCACGGCCCGCCAAAATGCGATCTCGGGACGATCTCGGCTCTCCGACGGCAGTTTATCGATCCAGGCGACCGCCGACGGCAATGCCCCGCGCCGCCATTGCGCCGCGGCGGCGAGGGCGACGTCGATTGGCGTAGCTGCGGGGTCTTCCGCGCGCTTGACGGCGAGCCGGGCATTTTCAGGCGAGATGCGATCCATCACCGCGCCCAAGGTCAGCCAAGTCCGCACCACCGCCGGGTCGTTGGGACGGGCGTTGGCCCAAGTGCCGTAGAGTTGCCACAATAACATGGAGTCGCCTCTGGCCGAGTAGCTGTTGCTCAACGCGGTGTAAGCCCAGTTGAGGCGCGGCTGCACCTTGATGATCTCTTGGAGCACGCGTTCGCTGCCCTCGGCGTCGCGCCACACATCGGCCAGGCTGGCCAGGCCTGAAAGCGCTGCAACCGAGCGGTCACAGGCCGTGATTGCGTCATCCCATGTCGCCCGTCCCCGCGCCGGCTGATAACGCGTGCGCTGCACCTTCGAGGCGAGCGCCAGCCACACCGCATCGTCGGGCAATGGCCCGAGTCCGCCGGCGCGCAGCAACGTCTCCAGTCGTGCCAAATCCTCGGTCTCGGCCGTCAGCAGCGTGTTGGCCTTCAGGACGGCGGGAGCCTCGCGCAACGCCGGCGGCAATCCATCGATCCACTTCAACGCCTCCGCTCGCAGGCGCACGTCGCCCATCCAACGGGCAACCAACGCCACATCCGCCGCGCCCGTTTGCTCCGCCGTCTCGCGTAGGCCTTGCACCAACGCCGCCCAACCCGCAGGCGAACCATCGTAGCTCACCCGCAACTCCGGCGCCACGCCCATGTGGTCGAGGATCAGGTCAACCACCACACGAGCCCGGCCCGAGTCACGCATCCGCGCGGCTTGTTTCAGCAATTCCAACGATGCCCGCACCCGCACGGTTCGCTCGGCGGTGAGTTTCTCCAGTTCCTCCGCGGCGGCTTGCTGCCTCGACGGGTCGACGTCCCAGAGACGCACCGCCGCAAGATTGAACCGCGCGAGCAGATCGTCCGGCTCCGTGGCGAGCAACGCCACGAGATGTTCCTCCAGCCCGGCGGTTTCACCGCTCGCCATCGCCACGGCCGCCGCCAGCCGGTGAAACGCCGCATCCCGCTGCGCCGCTTCATCGACCTCGCTCAACGAGCTGCGCGCCATGTCCACCTGACCGAAACGCAACGCCTCCGTCACAAAAGCGAGCCGCATCGACATATCTCCTGGGGAGAGACGCACCACGTTTTCCCGCGCCACCAGCGCCTGTGGCGAACCCAACTCCGCCAGTTGATCCGACACCGCGCGCCAGGTCGCCAGATCCATCGGCGCAAGGTCCGTCGCCCGTTTGAGCGCTAGCATCGTGTTCCGGTAGTCGTTGCGCTCCGCGTATTCAATCGCCTGCGACATCGCCTGACGGTAACGCCACGCGCGCCAGGCCGGCCCGACCGTGAAATAAGCGCCCACACCGAGCCCGAGCAGCACGACCACGATCACCAATGAACGCACCGTCGCAAACTGCCCCTCGGACATTCCGCGACGCCAGTTCTTATACCGGATCACCAGCGCGGTCTTGGTTTCTCTCAGCCGTTCAAACATGAGCGCAAAGACTACCTTCGGCTGAGTAACGTCAACACCGCGTCGCGCAAAGTCGCCTCCGCCCCCGCGTCGTCCGCCTCGCCTTGCACAAAGAAAATCAGCTGCTCGCGCTCGTCGTTGCGCAGGCCGGCGCGCACGCGTTCCCAGCGTTTTTTAGAAATGTCGCCACCTTGCCAGCGCTCCGCGTCCGCCTCGCCGAGACGCGTGCCCCACAAGCAAAACCACACGTGTTGATTAAGCGCTCCTTGCCGAAAACGGATAAAACGAAACGGCACTTCCACGCCCTCCACCACCACGCGCGCCTCGGGCAATTCCGCCTCCTGCACCGCGCCGACCGTAGGCAAACACACCAATGGATCATGCTGCTCCGGCGTTCCCATGCGCGCCATGTCGGCCTCCCAGCGAAACGCAAAAGCGAGCATCTGCCGCGACGGATTTCTCAACTCACGCCCAAAACTTTCGCTGCTTTCATACTGCAGCATCTCCGCCGACCGGCGCGGCACCTCCACGCGCACCCAGCCCGAATCGGTTTCGGTTTTCAACGACCAGCTGATGCGTGATGCGACGTGCTGTTCATGCGACAAATACCACGCCTGCGTGCCCGCTTCGATCGTCACCACGGCAAACACAGCCGCCGCGAGCGGACGCCACGCGAGTCCAACCAACGGCCGCCCCTTGGACTCGGTGTTTACGGGCGACTGCACGACCGCCGAGACACCGCGCTGATTCAGCCGCTCCGACCACAACCACACGAGCGCAAGTGTGACGAGCAGCGCCACCACGCCCGCCGGATCGTGCCAACGCTCCTCCACCGCCGGCCCCTTGTTGGCGAACACCCATGTGAGCACCGTGGTGCGCGCCACGTTCACCGCCAGTGCCGCCAGCACCGCCCCGAACAAAAGCGCCAATCGAGACCGCACGCGCAACCGGTCCAGCTCGCCGAGAAACAGAGCCATCATGATCACCGTCTGCAACGAACGCAGCCCGCTGCACGCCTCGTCCACGCCGACCATGCCGTGCGCCACTTCAATCACGTTACCCTGCACCATCGCCGGCGTGCCAAACAAGTTGACCAACTCCGCCGCGATCACCGCGTTCATCTGCATCATCGTGCGCATGACCGGCTCGTAGATAAAAGCCGGCCACTTCAATGCCGTGAGCATCAACAACCACATCGGGGCGCTGGCTTTAACGCCACGCCAGCCATGCCCGCGCGCGATCACTGCAAACGTCAGAATTAACGCCCCGCCCGCGCCGAGCCACGCCGCTTTGGGCCATAACGGATTCGCTTCCAAAGCAAGCAACGCCAGCCCCAGCAAGCCCGCACCGGCCGCCGCCAGCCACCACGCGCCGCGGCCGGGCGCGGCGGGCTGCGTCCATTCACCACGACGTTGCCACAGCAACCACGCCACCAGCAGCGGCACGCCAAAACCGAACATCTGCTCCGTTTCCGAACGCCACATCCGCGCGAGACGCCACAGCAACGGTGCCCAGATCAACGCGAGTAAAACCCAGGCACCTGCCTCCCTCGCCAACGCGCGCGTGAGTCCGCCCTCCGATGACTGGGTTTCCGCCTTCGTCATGTAATTAAGCCAAGAAAGGGTCACGTCATCGCAAACGTGCAAGGGGTAAATCACCGCTTGCTCCTCCGGTCGCCTCAGTCACAAAGCGGCCAGCCCTCCGCCATGAACGAGATCGAAATCATCATCTGCCTCATCCTCTTGTTCATGGGCGTGCCCGACCTTTGCCGGCTTTTGCGCCGCCCCGCGCTCGCGTATCCAGCGTTCGTTTTGTTCGGCCTGCTGCTGTCCCCAATCGCCGATCCCGATGTGCGGCAGATGCTGGTTCACGCAGGCCAGGTCGGTTTCTTGCTCCTGCTTTTCGAGGTCGGCCTCGAAATCGATCTGCCCAAATTCCGCGTCTTCCTTCCCACCCTGCGACGCGCCGGCGCATGGGCGCTGATGCAATACCCGGTGATCCTCGCGCTCGGCCAGCTCGCCGGTTTGCAATGGCTCGGCTGCTTCATCGCGTGCGCCGCCTTCACCGGTTGCTCCGTCGGCATGGGTTATCTCGGCTGGAAACATTACCCCGGTCTCGCCGAGGAACCACGACGGCAGACGCTGCTGCTCATGCTGGCGCTGGAGATCATCGCCATCGTCCTCCTCGCCGGTGAAACCGCGCTCTACGAAAAAGGACTCAGCTGGTTCGTCCTCCTGAAACTCGCCGGCATCGGCACGACCATCTACCTCATCAGCCGTTTCGCCACGCGGCTCGAGTTCATCTTCAGCTACATCCTGAAAACCACCACGCACTGGCGCATGCACCTCATCGTGCTGGCCGTGCTGATCATCTGCGCCGTCGGCGACCGCCTCGGCCTCGCCGCCACCAAAACCGCGTTCTTCCTCGGCTTGTTCATGAGCCGAATCCAGCACGACGGACAACCGCTCGAGGAGTTCATCGCTCCCATCAGCCGCAAGTTTCTCATCCCGATTTTCTTCTTCGCCCTCGGTCTGCAGATCGAGTGGCAATACCTGTTCTCCTTGACCGGCCTCGTCGCCATCGCCGCCGCAGCCATCATCCTCGGCTGGCGCCTCGTGATTCATCGCCGGATTATTTCCACCGGCGGCGACGACCGCTCGTTCCTCCTGCTCTGTCCCAACCTGAGCATCGTCGCCCTCGCTTCGCACACGTTGATGACTTCAGGCAACGCCCCGCGCGCCGCCGCGTGGATGGTGCTCGTCGGTCTCTTCATGACGATTCCCGCGCTCCTGCTTTTGCCCAAGGTCACCACGGGCGAACCGAAGTCGCCCTCGGCGCATTAATCAACGCCCCGTCCGACCAGCGCATCGCGTAAAGCCGCGCGCAATACCGCGCTCGCCGTCGCGAGGTTTCACGCGTCGTTAAACACCACGTGATTGCCCAGTGGACCCCGCGAGGCCGTCGCCGGCGCTTTGCCCGCGAGCGGATAACCCAGGTAAACTAGTCCGAGCATGCGGTGCGTCGCATCGAGCCCGAGCCACTCCGCAAACGGCACCGACATCGTGACTGGCGGCGTGCTCCAGAATGTCCCGAGACCTTTCTCGTGTGCCGACAACATCAGGTTTTGCACCGCGCACGAAGTCGCCGCGATTTCCTCGATCTCCGGGATACGTCCGTTCACCTCAACACGCGCGGCCACCGCCACCACGACGGGAGCGGTGCGGGGAGCTGAGCCGAGTTTGGCGCGTTTCTCTTCGTTGCGCACCGCGACCGGCGTCATGCGGTCGTAGATTTCCTGCAAGCCATCGGCCAGCCGCGCGCGCGCCTCGCCAGTGAAAACGTGAAACCGCCACGGTTGAGTGAGCCCGTGCGTCGGCGCCCAATGCGCATCCTCAAGAAGCTCCAGCACCAATTCGCGCGGGACATCACGCGAAGCATCCATGGCAGCAGGTTTGATCGAACGGCGGGTGCGGAAAATCGACATCCGCCCACCTCAAACTTTGCCCGTCCCAAAGGCAAGAAGCGCCCTGCGCACGCGCTCGGCGCAGCTCACTCAGCACTCATGCGCGCACTACCTCACACGGATGCACAACGCACTGGGCGCAGGCGGCTCAGGCGTCCGGCTTCGCTTTGCGTTTGTGGATGGCGATCGAGTTTCCGTCCGGATCTTTGATCACCGTCAGGTGACACATCGGGGTCGCGATCGGTTCGACGGTGAAATCAACGCCCTGTTTTTTAAACGCGGCCACGGCTGCGTCAAAATCCTCCACTTCCAACGCGATCGCCGGCCCATCGCTGCTCGGCTTCCACTGATCCGAGCCGTTGGTGATCGCGAGGGTGTGGCCACCGAGATCGTATTCGATCCAACTGTGGTTTTCGTCTTCCCACACCTGACCGGTTTTCAGGCCGAGAACGCCTTCATAAAAAGCCCGCGCACGGGCGACATCGGTGACCGGATAACCCGTGAAAGCGAACTCAAGCACTCGAATAGCGGAGGATGAAGTTTTCATAACACCCTCACTCTACCACCGCCCGCTGACAACCGTATGTCAGGAACCTTCCCGATGTCAGTGACGGTGCTTTTTCGCTACTGCCTCGGCCAGGCCGGCGACTTTTCCACGCAACACCGCTGGCTCCAACGCCTCCGCCTCACCCCCAAACGAAAGTATCCAGCGAGCCAGCCAGTCATAGGACCACGTCAGCAGCGAAAACTCACCGCCTCCGTTTCGCGTGCCCTCTTCCACCAAGGTAGCATAACTCTCGCGCGCAGCCCGTTCCTGAGCGCCCTTGGAGAACCACACGCGCGCCGGAAACGAGTCTCCCTCCTTCGCATATTCCTCCATGTGCCGCCCGAGCGAAAAATCATTTCGCGTTCCAAATGTCTCCACCTGCATCACCAGATTCTGGATACGATCGACGCGAAAATGCCGCAGGTCTTTCCGCAGCCGGCACCACGCAACGAGATACCAGTTGCCTCCGTAAAAAACCACGCCGAGTGGTTCGACTTCGCGGCTCGTTTCTTCGATGCGTTCACGCCCGCGGTAGGCCATCGCCAGCACCCGTCGGCGCGCGACCGCCTGTTGCACCACGGCGAGACAAGGCGCGTTCTCCGCTCCGCCATGGGTCGAAACCGCTTTCGGCACATCCGCAATCACCGTGCCGCGTGCCAAATGCTCCAAGTGATCTTTGCGATCCGCCGGCAGGATCGCGCGCAGCTTCGCCAACGCTCCGTCCACTGCTTCGTCCAGCGAGCCATCTGTGAACTTTTTCGCGAGTTCACCGCCCGTAAACAACGCGCCGGCCTCCTCCGCCGTGAGCATCACCGGCGGCAAATGGTAGCCTTTCACCAGCGAATAACCCACGCCCGCTTCCCCCACCACCGGCACGCCCGCTTCGCCCAACGCTGCGATGTCGCGATAAACCGTTCGGAGGCTGATCGAAAAATGCCCCGCCAGCTCCTCGGCACGCACCACGCGACGGCCTTGGAGCTGCATCACCATCGCGACCAGGCGATCCGTTCGATTCATGACTTCTTCTCCCGCACCGCGCCGCCTTGCTGCAACACCCGAAACGCCGCCGGCGTCGTGTCACGCAGCTGCCGGAACGTTTTCGTAAAATGATACCGGTCGCAAAACCCGGCCGCCACAGCGATGTCGTCGATCTTGCGGTCGCTGTGATGCAAAAGATCACACGCCAGCGCGATCCGCCGCGCGCGTAAACTTGCCATCGGCGTGTCACCCGTTTCCTGCCGAAACAACCGGATCAACGCTCGCGCATGCATCCCCGCCAGTTGCCCCAAACTCGCTAACGTGTGCGGCGCGCCTGGTTCACGTTCGATGTGTTCGAGCACGCGCTGCACGCGCGGGTCCAGCGTGCGTTCGCTCAAGGTGCCAGGCGGAAGTCCGTCGAGCGCGTTCAATACTAAAACCTGCCACGCGATTCCACCTGCCTCGGGTGTGTCGGCACCGATCGCCCGCGCATGCCAGCGCCGCATCTCTTTGGTCATTCGCACTGCATGCACGCCGGGTCCACTCACCACGCCGGGCGCGAGGATGAAGTGCACATAGAACTGCGTCACCGGTTTCCTTAACGACGTGCCAAATGCCGTGTCGGGCGCAATCAGCCACGCGCTTTCCGGCTCCAACTGAATCGTCCTTCCGCCCCAGCGAACATCCGCGCCGTCTCCGTCCATCACATACAATCGCCAATAAGGCGCCGCCAGATTCGGAAACTCCCACCGGTCGATCTCCGCGGTCACGCATTCAAGCAACCGGAGCTGCAAATCCGCACAGCGACTATGCTCCCGATGACGAATCGCCACCTGCGGAGTGAACACCTCATGTGACTTTTCCACACAAGCATGCGCTTCCCGTGCATTGGCAGGTGATGGCTTCATCAGTTATTATGCACATCCCGTCACTCCTGAACAGGCGGCGCAAGTTTTCTGTTTTAACCCGCCCGATCCTCTTACCCAAATCCCATGTATCGTCTTCGTTTCCGTCAGGTTCATCTCGATTTCCACACGCACGGCGACATTCCCGGCATCGGGGAGAAGTTCTCCAAGCGCCAGTTTCAGGAAGCGCTCCAACGCGGTCACATCGACTCGATCACGCTCTTCTCGAAGTGCCATCACGGCTACAGTTATCACCCGACCAAAGTCGGCAAAAAGCACCCGAACTTGAAGTTTGACCTGCTCGGGAAACAGATCGAAGCCTGCCGCGAGATCGGCGTGCGTTGCCCGATCTACCTGAGCGCTGGCGTCGATGAATACATCGCCATGGAACACCCGGAGTGGGTCGTAAAACGCCGGGACGGCACCACCTACAACCCGCTCGAAGTCGGCTGGTTTAAACTCCTTCGCTTCAACTCCGGCTACCTCGATTACCTTTGCGCGCAGATCGAGGAAGTCGTGCGACGCTGGCCGGACAACGACGGTATCTTCCTCGATATCATCTCACTCCAAGAGGACTACTCCGAGGGCGCGTTGCGCGAGATGAAATCGCTCAAACTGGATCCCGCGAAGATCGAAGATATGCGCGCTTACTCCCAACGCGTATTACTTAACTACTACGAGCGCACCACCGCAGCCGCCCAAAGCATGCGTAAAGACACGCCGGTTTTCCACAACGGTGGCCACATCCCCGTCGGCGCCACGAAGTTCAATTTTTTCAACTCGCACTTTGAACTCGAGTCGCTCCCCACCGGCGGCTGGGGCTACGATCACTTCGCATTCTCCGCCCGTTACGCCGCGACGCAGCCGCGCGACTACCTCGGCATGACCGGCAAGTTTCACACCACGTGGGGCGAGTTCGGCGGCTTTAAACGTCCCGCCGCCCTTCGCTACGAATGCGCTGCCATGAACGCTTACGGCGCCAAGTGCTCCATCGGCGACCAGCTTCACCCCAATGGCGAGATGAACCTCGACACGTATCAACTTATTGGTGACGCCTACACCGAGGTCGAAGCCGGTGAACCGTGGTTGGACAACGTGCGCCCCGTCGCCCGCATCGGCCTCGTCAGCGCCGAGCAAAACCAGCAAATCGCCCGCGGTCATTTGACCGTGAGCGCTGCCGACGAAGGCGTCGCTCGCATGCTCCTTGAGCTGCACCTGCCGTTCCTCGTCCTCGACGAAAACGCAAAGTGGGACGCCTTTGATCTCATCGTTCTGCCGGACTCGCTCGTGCTCACTCCGGCCATCCTTGCCAAGGCCAGGAAATTTCTCTCTTCAGGTGGCAAGATCCTCGCCGCCGGCAGCGCGTTGCTCAACGCCGAGCAGACCGCCTTCGCGATCGATCCCGGAGCGAAGTTGGTCGGCCGCTCCAAAACCGATCCTGACTACCTCGTTGCCACCGCGTTAACACCCAACGTGCCGGTGCGGTCTGCCATCGTCATCCATGGTGGATCCTTCGAGGTAAAACCCGCCGCCAAGACCCGCGTGCTCGTCGAGCGTCGTGAAGCCTACTTCAATCGCACGTGGGAGCATTTCTGCTCGCATCAACACGCACCGGACTCGCCCGCCAAAGTTTCGCCGTCCGCTACGTTGACGGAAAACATCGCCTGGTTCGCCCACGACATTTTCACGCGTTACCGGCAATACGGACAGCCGCTCTACCGCGATTTTGTCGCCGCCGCGATCGATCACCTGCTCGGCGGAAATCTCCCCGTCAAGACCACTCTGCCCACCGATGGACGCTTCAACCTCATGGAGCAGCCGAAAGAAAAACGCTTCGTCGCGCACTTGCTCTACGCCCCCAAATCGGTGCGTGGCGCCTCGCACGCCACCGGCAACAACAAGTCGATGGAAGTCATCGAGGATCTCATCCCGTTGAACAACGTGAGCGTGAGCGTGCAGGTTCCGCGCAAAGTAAAATCGGCCCGCTTGGTGCCGGGCGGCACTGAGCTGTCCTTCTCGCAAAAAGACGGCGTGGTTTCATTCACCGTCCCGACCTTCACCGCCCACGCAATGATCGAACTGGCTTACTGAGCCAGGCATAAAAATGGCGAGTCGGCCGGACCGACTCGCCACGTGTGAGCAATATGCGCTGAAGCCAGGAAGCGCTTACTTCAACGCATCCAGCTCTTCCCAACGAGCGAAGGCCGTGGCGTGTTCGGCCTCAATTTGGTCAAGGCGCGCTTTGGCGGCGGCGGCCGCAGCCGGATCTTTGCGATAGATCGACACGTCGCCGAGCTTGGCGGTGAGTTGCGCCTGTTCCGTCTCCAACTTCTCAATACGTGCGGGCAAATCAGCCAGCTCGCGCTGCTCCTTGTTGTTGAGCTTGCGAGCCGAGGCCGCTCCGCCGGCCGAGCGAACGGGTCCGCTCTTCGCGGTTGGCGCAGCGGCTGCGGCGGCGCGCTTGGCCATCTCGTGTTTCCAATCGGTGTAGCCACCGTCGAAGTCACCAATCTGGCCGTCGCCTTCGAAGACGAGCGTGCTGCTGACCACTTCATCGAGGAACGAACGATCGTGGCTCACCACGAGGAGCGTGCCTTGATATTCGACGAGGAGATTTTCCAAGAGGTCGAGCGTCTCGGCATCGAGATCGTTGGTCGGCTCGTCCATCACCAGCACGTTGGCCGGCTTGGTGAAGAGGCGCGCAAGCAGCAGGCGGTTGCGCTCACCGCCAGAAAGCACGCGGGCGGGCGTGCGCGCGCGGTCGGGCGTGAAGAGGAAGTCCTGCAGGTAGCTGATGACGTGACGCGAACGACCGTCGATCGTGAGGCTGTCGCTGCCGAGATTGAGGTTGTCGGCCACCGTCTTGTTGTCGTCGATCAGCGAGCGCATCTGGTCGAAGTAAGTCACTTCCATGCGCGTGCCGTGGGTGATCGTGCCAGTGGTCGGCGCGAGTTGACCGAGAAGCAGCTTGATGAGCGTCGTCTTGCCGGCGCCGTTCGGACCGATGAGGCCGATCTTGTCGCCACGCACGATCGTGGTGTTGAAATTCTTCACAAGCACGCGGCCGTCCGGATACGAAAAACTCATGTTCTCGACCTCGACCACCTTGGCGCCCGAACGCTCGGCATCGACGAGCTTGAGATTGGCGTTGCCCACTTTGCTACGACGGGCGGCGCGTTCGGCGCGCATGGCCATGAGCTGGTGCACGCGGCCTTGGGCACGCGAACGCTGGGCTTTTACACCACGGCGGATCCACTCCTCTTCTTGAGCGAGGCGTTTGTCGAAGGCGGCTTGCTGGCGCTCCTCGGCTTCGAGGCGATCGGCGCGGCGCTGAAGGTAGGAATCGTAGTCGCAATCCCAGTTGGTGAGGATGCCGCGATCGAGTTCGACGATGCGCGTGGCGAGTTTTTTCAAGAACGCGCGATCATGCGTCACGAAAAACAAACTGGGTTTCTCGGTGAGGAGAAACTCTTCGAGCCACAGGATGCTCTCGATATCCAAATGATTCGTCGGCTCGTCGAGGAGCAGCAAATCGGGCTGACCGGCGAGCGCCTTGGCGAGCAACACGCGGCGCTTTAATCCACCGGAGAGTGCTTGAAATTGAGCGGAGGGGGCGAGCTGGAGTTTCTCGATCAGGTTATCGACGCGCACATCGCGCTCCCAATCCTCCTCATGCTCACGCTGCGGGCGCAGACCGGAGGCGACGATGTCGGTCACGGAGCCGATCACGTCGGTCGGGACTTCCTGCGTGAGGCGCGTAAAAAGCGCGCCCGGCTGGCGGAAGACCGCACCGGTGTCGGGCTTGATCTCGCCCGCGATGACTTTCATCAACGTGGATTTTCCGGCGCCGTTGCGCCCGACAAGGCACAAGCGTTCGCCCGGATCCACTTGAAAGTTGACCTTATCAAGGACCGCCGGACCACCGAAGCAGAGATTAACATCGAGCAAGCTGAACAACGCCATAAGCGGCCCAACTTGCAAAGCGGACGGCTTGCATGCAATCCCCGTATCATTCAGTAAAAACCCACCCCGCCCCGCCCCATGCGTTCACTCCTCATCCTTTCTCTTTTTATCATGACCACTGCCCTCGCTTCCGCGCGCGAACTCCTTGTTTACATCGGCACTTACACCAAAGCCTCAAGCAAGGGCATCTACGTGGGCCGCTTCGACACGCAGACGGGCAAACTCGGCGAACTCACCCTTGCCACCGAAGCCAACAACCCGTCGTTCCTCGCGCTTTCGCCCGATCGCCGACACCTTTACGCCGTTTCCGAGGGCGCCGGCGTCGACTACAATGGCAAACCCAGCGGCTCGGTGAACGCCTACTCCATCGCCCCGGCGAACGGCGCACTTACCTTGATCAACACCGCTTCCTCGGCCGGTAAAGGGCCGTGCCACGTCTCGGTGACGCCCGACGGCAAATCCGTATTGGTCGCCAACTACAGCTCGGGCACGGTCGGACTGTTGCCCGTCCGCGCCGACGGCGGACTCGAACAACCGTCCTCGGTTGATCAACACGACGGTAGCAGCGTCCACCCGTCGCGCCAAAAAGGTCCCTACGCCCACTCCATCAACCCATCGGCCAACGGTCACTTCGCGTTCTCCGCCGATCTGGGCACCGACAAGGTCTACACTTACCGCATCGACGGAAAATCACCCGCGCTTACCCTCGGCTCCACGGTGGCGCTCGAGCCCGGCAGCGGCCCGCGCCACTCGGCATTTTCGCCCGACGGCCGTCACGCTTACGTGATTAACGAGCTGTCGAATACCGTGACCACGTTTGCCGTCGATCAAGAGACCGGTGCCCTCAAAACCCTGCAAACCGTTCCTGCACTGCCGGCAGGTTTTACCGACAAAAATACCACCGCCGAGGTCGCGGTGCATCCCACCGGGGCATTTGTTTACGGCTCCAATCGCGGACACAACAGCATCGCCGTCTTTGCAGTCGATAATGCGGACGGCACGCTCAAGCCCGTCGAACACGTTTCGACCCAAGGGAAAAACCCGCGCCACTTCTCCCTCGACCCGACCGGTAGCTGGTTAATCGCTGCCAATCAGGACAGTGATTCGCTCGTCGTCTACTCGGTCGACGCGAAAACCGGCAAACTTACCCCCAGCGGCCAGACGGTCACCGTGGGCGCGCCGGTGTGCGTTCGATTTTACTGATCCGCCGTTCCTCGGTGCCCGCTTGTCAGCATCGGATCTGGGGCATCCGTCTCCGACTCCTGATTTATTAACCTAAAAAGGAGTTCGGAAGCAGTCTCGCGAGCAAAGCCGCGGCGCTGCTTTGCGCTGATTTGAAATAAACGGACGGCAGCGAAAACTCCACTCGTTCGTCGCTAATCCGCCCCCCGCTGATATCGGCTTCGATTTCGAAGCCGTCGTAAAAATAAGTGGCCAGGCACTCCACGGCACTAGGAGAACGTCGTTACCGTTGCTACCTTCCGGTCCTGGCGGGGTTCACGCGTCTGCCCATGCATGGCGCCTGGCCGACGCGAACAGTGCCCCGCTCGTCGCGCGGTTCAACGAGAATCTTTGCCCGATTTTAAAGGCCCCTTCATCGCGCCCAACTCACGGATGTAGGCGGCCGGCAGGCGGCACCCCTTCGCGGCCTCAATGATTCCGGTCACCTGCGCCGACGTGGCGCACGTCTCGGCCAGATCAGCGGAAAGATACAACGTCGCCTCAATGCGCGGGCCCGCAGGTGAAACAACCTTGCGAGTCGTGCGCTCATAATTCTGCGCCGCCACCGCATCGACCGCCGCGAGTGCGCTGGCCGGCACCAACCACAAACCACCCCAAGTCGTGGCGGCCTCGTCGGGCACGACATTGAAGCGTCCGCCAGCACCGACAACCAACCGGTAACCCTCCAGTCGCGCCGCACCAAACCAGTCAGCGCCTGGGCAATGCCGCTTGAACACCACGGGCGACAAATCTTCTCCGTAGGCAAAATGCAGCATGTGTCCGGTTAACTCGGCCATGCTCCAGCTGTCCGCGAGTTTCGCCCGCGCGGCAAGTTGCAAACGCGATGCTGGCCCGCGTCGCAAAAACCGGGGGAAATACCCAACGCTTACCGCGAGGGCGGAGGCGCGTCAGGCGGCGGCAGACCACCACCCGCTGGACGTCCACCTTCTTCCGGACCGCCCGGCGGACGTGCTTCACGGCGCTTATTGCGCTCGGCCATCCACTGCTTGCGGCGCTCTTCCTCGCGGGCGCGCACGTCTTTCAGAAGAACACGCTGCTCCTCGGTGAGGACCTTTGAGATTTCGACATCCATGGCCGCGACCAGCGTGGCGGTCTGGTTAAAAGATTCGCGACGCACTTTGCGCAGCTCCTCGGAGGTGCTGTTGATGATGGGGCGGATCTTCTGGTTTTGCTCCGGCGTCAGGCGGAGTTGATCGACGAGGCGTCCGCCGATTTCGGCCGGCCCGATGCGATCCCGCGCCTGTTTCTCACGAGCCAGATGATCGGCCACGCGCAAGCTCACGAACCCACCGGTGACGGCTCCGGCGATGAAAATACCGCCGACCACGAGAATGATTTTTGCAGTAGAGGCCACGGTTAGGAAGCGGCGTTAAGCCATTCGGTCACAGGGTCGTTGACGGCGACCGACTCGGTTTCAAACGCGTTCACCACGGAGCTGAGGTTCAGTGATACGCCGATCACCATCAACAAGCCGCACACGCCCAGCGAACGCAGGGAAAACCGCGCAAAAAGCGTGGAGAACGTCGGCTCGGCCCCCTGCGCAAACGCAAGGGCGCTCACGCGCGCGGCAAACCCAAGCGGTGCCGCGTCATCACGCATATCGGCGGGAGCCAGACGAGCGCCCGCCACGAGGCGGTTCCAAGGTGTAGAGTGGTTTTTCATGCGCGTTCCTTTTTCTTTAGGTCTTCAAACAGCTTTTGCAATTTCCGCCGCGCACGGAAGGCGCGGACTTTTATGAGAGTGATATTCCAACCGGTTTCGGTGCTTACCTCCGCCAGACTTTTTTGTTCGAGGTCGAGCAGTTGCAGCACCATGCGGTCGTCAGGTTTGAGCTGATCGAGCAGCTTGTGAACCAACTCGTGGGCCGCGAGCGCATCTCCGGCGGTGACGTCGTTTTCGCTGGTGAGCACGGCGTCGAGCACATCGGCTTCATTTTCGGACAAATCGGCCCAGCGGAACTCAGGACGGCGTTTCTGAGCGCGCAGGTGATCAATGCAGGTCGTCACCGCGATACGGGAAACCCAGTGCGGAAACGGCACGTTGCCCTGATATTGTGCGAGGCGCGTAAACATCTTCAGAAAGATCTCCTGAGTGAGGTCCTCTTCGGCCACGCGACGCGGCAGGCGCGCGCGGACAATACGGATGACCATGGGATGAAGATGCTCGACGAGTTCGCGTGCCGCCCGCTGGTCGGACGCCCGGACGCGGGCAAGACATCCGGGGAGGTCGAATGTCTCTTCGTCAGGGGGCATGGGGAAATGGATGGACCGGCATACACGTTAGGCAAGACGCGGCTGCGCCCAACCGGTTACAACCGATGCGCCTCGGCCACGGACAACACCAACGCGTTCCTTGACTTCGCCCCCACCGGACGGCTACTTATCGACTCTTGATGCGAAACATCATTCAGGCGCTTCGACTTACCTAGACGCACGATCCATGAGGGCCGCGTGTTCGGCTGATCGTGCGTCCGTTGCCAAGTCCGCGCCCGCCACTGGTTTTTCACCAGTCGCCGGCTCAACCGCCCAGATTGTTCCGTCTCATTGTTTCGCTTATGCAAACCGCTCCCGTCACGAAATACCGTCCTTTTGCCCAAGTCCCGCTGACTGATCGCCAGTGGCCCAACCGCGTCATCGAACGCGCGCCCGTGTGGTGCAGCGTCGACTTGCGCGATGGCAACCAAGCCCTCGCCCAGCCCATGAGCGTCGAGGAGAAAATCGAGTTCTTTGAACTGCTCGTGAAGATCGGCTTCAAGGAAATCGAAGTCGGCTTCCCCTCCGCTTCGCAGATCGAATTCGATTTCTGCCGCCGCCTCATCGAAGAAAAACGCATCCCCGACGACGTCTCGATCCAGATCCTCTGCCAATGCCGCGAGGAGCTCATCACGCGCTCCCTCGAGGCGTTGAAAGGCGCGAAGAGCGTCATCTTCCACCTCTATAACTCCACTTCGCCCAAGCAGCGTGAATACGTCTTTGGTGCCACGCAGGCCGACATCGTTTCGATCGCGGTCAAAGGCGTCCAGTTGCTCAAAAAGCACGGCCAGGCGTTGATCGACGCCGGCACGCGCCTGCGCCTCGAGTATTCACCCGAGAGTTTCACGAGCACGGAATTGGAGTTCGCCTTGGAAATCTGCGAAGCCGTCACCGACGCCTGGCAGCCGACCGCGGACAACAAGATCATCCTCAACCTGCCCGCCACGGTCGAGTATGCCACGCCCAACGTCCACGCCGACCAGATCGAGTGGATGTGCAAACACCTCACGCGCCGCGCGAACACCATCGTTTCTCTGCACACGCACAACGACCGCGGCACGGGCGTCGCCGCCACCGAGCTGGCCTTGCTCGCCGGCGCCGATCGCGTCGAGGGCACGCTCTTCGGCAATGGCGAACGCACCGGCAACCTCGACCTGGTTGTCGTCGCGTTGAACCTCTACACCCACGGCATCGACCCGAAGCTGGACTTCGGCGACATCAACGGCATCCGCGAAACCTACGAGCGTTGCACGCGCATGGAAATCCATCCGCGCCATCCTTACGCGGGCGAACTCGTCTTCACCGCCTTCAGCGGCTCGCACCAGGACGCCATTAAAAAATCGTGGCCGCACCAAAAGCCCGATCGTCCATGGGACGTGCTCTACATCCCCATCGATCCGGCCGACATCGGCCGCAGCTACAAGGCGATCATCCGCATCAACTCCCAGTCAGGCAAAGGCGGCGTCGCCTACATTCTCGAGCAGGATTTCGGCTACCAACTGCCGAAGCTCATGCACAAGGAAATCGGCAAGGTCATAAACGACCTCGCCGACACCCGTGGTGCCGAGCTCTCCGCGCAGGACATCCATGACGTATTCGTTCGCGAATACATCGACCGCTCCACGCCCGTCGCGCTGAAGGAATTCCGCACGATCGAGCGCACCAGCACGGTCACGTGTCAGGCCGATCTGTTTGCCTACGGCGTCGAAAAAATCGTCACCGGAACCGGCAACGGCCCGATCGACGCCTTCGTTCAATCGTTGCTCTCGGCCGGTCTGCCCAAGTTCGAACTCGTCAGCTACTCCGAGCACTCACTCGGCAGCGGAGCCGAGGCGCGCGCGGTGAGTTACATCCAGATAAAGACCGAGCGTGGCGCCACGTTCTTCGGAGCCGGGATCGATACCAATATCGAGCTCGCCTCGATCAAAGCGGTCGTCAGCGCACTGAACCGCTCGCTGGACAAAAAGTAACCTACAGGGCTACAAGCCTCCTGAAACAAAAACGGCGCGAAGACAGTTCTTCGCGCCGTTTTTTTTGTTTTTGTTTTCGCCCTTAAATCCGCTCGACGCGGCGATACAGCCAGACGCCTACGCAGCAAAACAACACCGGCGGCAACCAAAGCAGCAGATCCGGCCGCAGCGCCGGCGTGCGATCCAGCCAACCCACCATCACGTTAAGAAAATAATAGGATAACGTGAGCGCCAGCGCGATGCCCAGATTGGCCGACGTCTCTTTGCGCGAGACTTTGATCCCGAGCGGAATCGCCATGAGTGCGAACGCGAGAATCGTAAACGAACCCGCCGCCTTTTCGTGGAGCGCCACCGAGATTCGCATCTGCTCGCGCACCGGCGCGTTCGCGGCCTTGAGCTCTTTCCGGCGCTCAATGAGCTCGTCCAACGTAAGCAGGTTAGCGCGGCGTGAGATCGCCCGGCGGCCGAAGACGTTGTCCATCGGGATATCCAGCGAAACCTCACCCATCGGAGCCTGCAGATCGGTGTTCGTAAAACGCTCCGGATGCTTCGGATCGCGGCGATCCGAGAACGTCTCGCTCAAGACCACCTTCATCACGTTGGCATTTTCGTCGTAATCGATGCGACCCGTCTTGGCGCGCATGAACTCTGTGACGCGCTTCTCTTTGTCCAAACGCCACACCCAAACGTCGTTGAGCTGGCCACCCGTTTTCTCACCCGCGTAAACCACCACTCCCTGAAAATCGCGGATAAACGTCTTTTCCACGATCATACTGAGCGGGTTCTGCCGCACCGCCTCGTTGACCGTGTTACGGTAAAGAGTCCGGGCCCGCGGCATGTAGTAAAAGTTAAGCGCCAGCGATGCGATCACGCCCGCCGCCGCGATGAGCAAAATCGGCCGTGTCACAAACCCCAAGCCGAGCCCGACCGCGCGCATGGCGGTGATTTCCTGCTGGGCCGACATGCGCCCGAGCACCAGCAGCACGCCCGTCAACATACCGATCGGTAGCGCATGCACCGCCACATAAGGGAGCAGCAAGAGCGTGAGTTTTACCGACGTTTCGGCGGTCAATTGCCCCGCCAGCACGTAGCCGAGGAGAT
>JBEVND010000358.1:0-3126 GCA_040508285.1 Rariglobus sp.
GGACCGTGCAACACTACTCACCTCGAGAGTGGAAAGGGCTTTTCGCAGCGAAGGCTGATATCGTTATCCATCTGGAACGGATTTTTCCTGTCTGGCGATGGAAGGGGAACGTTAATTTCCTCATTCCCAATCAAGAGCGTTTTCCCCGGCGGCATGTGAAGCGCCTGAAACATGCAGACCACGTTCTTTGCAAAACTTCGCATGCGCGTGATGTTTTTTCGAAACTGCATGGTTCGGTCCATCTGATCGGATTCACATCTCCGGATCGGTGTTTAGGAGCAGTGCAGCCTGATTATGAACAGTGTTTTCACCTCGCCGGCCGCAGCACCGTAAAAGGGACGGGCAGTGTCATCGAGGCGTGGAAACGTCACCCGGAATGGCCTGAATTGGTGTTGGTGCAGCATCCTGACAATGCACCGCAATCGGTGCCACCCAATGTTTCGCTTCTTTCACGTGTGGTTCCAGATGCCGAACTTCGCCGCCTTCAGTCAACGTGCGGCATCCACGTGTGCACCTCATTGTCTGAAGGGTGGGGGCATTACATCGTGGAGGCCATGTCGTGTAGTGCGGTGGTCATTACAACAGATGGTCCGCCGATGAACGAACTCGTGCAACCGCAACGAGGGATATTGGTGGGAAGTGAAGTTCAAAAGCCCAGACATCTCGGAACGGACTTCTTGGTAAGCGTGGATGGTCTGGAAAAGGCCGTTCAATCGCTCCTGCTTCGAACCTCTGCTGAAAAGGAATCATTGGGCCGCAACGCCCGTGAATGGTTCGAGGAGAACGATCGTCGGTTTAGAGAAACGCTGGTGAACACGATCGACGCTTTAACTCGCTGATTTCTGGATGAAGAGCGTGCACCTGCGTTTCGATCCGTCGGTCGAGCCTCTTTTTGACGCGTGTGGGTTGGGCTCCTTTGAGCGGTTCATGACGGAAGATGCGGTGAGCTATCACTCGGTCATCAACAAACTTGGCGCGGAAGCCTGCTGGAGTTGGGGAAGATTTTTACTCGTAGCCTTTCGCTCGAATTGAAGTCCGCTCGCTCAAGACGGCCTTGATGTTGGCGATCTGGAAAAAGCCTAACTTACGAACAGGCCCCGCCTGTAGTTGCACGAGGTGACGGTCGAGAGCGTTCTCCAGCTTGGTGGACTGTTGTTTCATACTCCCCTCAAAACTGGTTTCCAAATAGCCCTTGCGGAAAAAATCCCAGTGATCGAGGAGGGTCTGGCAATCTTCCTTATAGCGCGACATGTGCCGAAAATTGCGACCTCGGCGCCAGACACCCAGCGGCGATGACTTAAACCAGACGTCCAGAATATCGATCAACGCGAAGTCTCCGCCGGGCAAGACCAGGATATTGCCGAAATGCAGGGATCGAAAGAACACGCCTTTCTCCTGCATGGCCGCGATAAAACGTCCGACATCCCGCATCGTCTCGTTTACTTTCTTTGCCGAGACGTTTCGCAGGAAACTACGCAGCGGCTGTCCCTCCAGCTTTCTATAAACCACCATTTGCCGATGGATGTGCTGGACCCAAGCAACCTCCAAAACTTCAACTGACGGCAGACCCAACGCTTTTAATTTCTTAGCGTTTTTCTCAAAACGGGTCGCGAAGGGGCTCCACAGGTTCGAAGACAGGCGTCGCTTGATGCGGAAGAGCTTTATGATGCAGCCGTCTGACGTTTCGTAAACTTTCGGGCCTCGCTTGTCGGCCTCCAGAATACGGGCGTCGCGGATCAGGGTTTCAAATTCAGCGCGGGGCAGACTCTTCATTTTTTTCTAACGTAAACTCTTTCGTGATCGCGCCGGCTGAGTTTGAAGCGGCGATGCACCCAGAAATATTGGTCGGGTGCATTGATGATATGATGTTCGAAAAGTTGATTGATGCGCACGGCATCTGCGTCGGGATCCGCAGTCGGAAAATTCTCCAACGCGGGCAAGATCGTAAGCCGGTAGCTGCCGTCGGGCAGGCGCAAGCCAAAGTAAGGGACAACCGCCGCACCGGTCATCTGGGCCAGACGGCTGGTGGCGGTGTTCGTCACCGCGGGCGTGCCGAAAAAGGGCAGCGTGGAGGAGAACTTGGTCTTCTTTCCCTGATCGGGCGCATACCAGATCGTGTGGCCCTGTTTGAGCGCGCGAAGCAGTCCGCGCATGTCGTCCATGTGGACGGCGACCGCCATGCGGGTCTCGCGAGCGACGCGCATTTCCTCGGCGATGACCGCGTTGTTCGGATCGCGGTAGAGACAGCCGAGCTTAAGGTTGTCGTTCAGCATGCGCCCGCAGATCTCCAGGGTGGTAAAATGCGCGGTGAGCAACAGCACGCCTTTGCCGCGGGCCTGTGCGGCTTCGAGGTGTTCGCGCCCGACGATTTCGTAGCGCGGAAGCCGTTTCGATGGCGCCCACCAGGCGAGACAGGTTTCGAACAAACCCATCCCGAGCGAGCGGTAGTGCGCAGCGGCGAGATCGTGAAGCTCGCGATGGCTCTTGTTGGGAAATGCCAGTCGCAGATTAACCTGCACCACATGCCGGCGAACGCGCACCAGGTGGAAAAACACCCAGCCGAAGACGCGTCCCATGAAAACCTGGAAGCTCCATGGCAAACGCGAGAGCAGTTTGAAAACGCGGATGCCCAGCAACGCCGGCCAGTGACGAAGATGACGGTAGGAAGGTTTTGCCTTGTCCCTGCTCATGCGCCGGCGACAGCGCTGGACTGGCGATACAACTGCGGATTAAGCGCCGGGTCGTTATACATCTTGAACTGGTAATACACCGCAAACGTGCGGCGACGCGCAGCGACGTCGGCGAGCAGTTCCGAAAGGCTTTGGGTGAGGTCGTCGCGCTGACGGACGATGCGCGCGAGCTTGGTGGCGCAGGTCTCCTTGTGCGCGGCAGACGCGTCGGCACGCAGGGTTTCTTCGCGCATGTGAAATTCCTTGAGCGCGAGGATCGAGAGGCGGTCGATGATCATGCCGGGTGTTTCCGAGTTGCGCGGCACGCCGGACTCGGCGGGCTGGAGGGCGGCGACAAGCGCCTTGTCCATTTCCTCGGCGAAGTTGTTACGCTCCTGGTTGAATTTATCGATGGCGCGCTTGGCTTGGAAAACGCGTTCGAAGCCCAGGTCGTTGC
>JBEVND010000359.1:0-4274 GCA_040508285.1 Rariglobus sp.
GGCTCCGGACGCGATTTTACGAATCACCTTGTTGCCGGTATCAGCGATGTAAAGCACCCCGCCGTTCGCCGCGTCGTAGGCCAGACCGGTGGGCAAGTTAAAGCTCGCCGCGGTGCCGGTGCCATTGGTCAAAGAGGTTTGTCCGACCGAACCAGCCAACGTGGTCACTTCACCTGCGGGAGTGATTTGACGAATCAGATTGCTCGCGGTGTCGGCGACAAAAAGCGTGCCGTCCGCTTTGGCGGCGATGCCGTAAGGTCGGTTGAAGCGGGCCATCGTGCCGGGGCCGTTGTTGACGCCGTCTACGCCCGCGACGCCCGCCCAAGTCGTCACCACACCCGAGGACGTGATCCGACGAATCGTGGAGTTGTCGGTATCGGCAACGTAGATGACGCCAGCCCCGTCCACGGCCAGGCCGTTCGGCGTGTTGAACATCGCCGCCTCGCCCGTGCCGTTTTTGCTCCCGCGCCCCGCGTAGCCCGCAAACGTATCCACACCAAACGGCGGGCTGATATCCGCCGCGACGAGTCGAGCGCTTATCAACCCCACGCATACGCACGCCAGTATGCAGATCGCCCGCATCTGAATCCCTTTTCGAAGAAGTGAATTCGTGCCCGGTTGCTCGTTGTTCATGACCAAGCCTCCCTTAAAACTGATCCGGACCGTTGCCCGGGATAAGCGCCTCGGCCAGTTCCTGATCCTGCTCCATGACCATGCGACGCTGGCGATATGACTGGCTCTCCGCCGAGCGCTGCGCACGACGCAGCCACCAAGCCACCACACGCGTCTCGAGCCCTTCACGCGGCATTTCGTCGGGGCGACGCAACAACCAGCGACGCAGCGAGCGGCGCACGATTTTGGGAAGGAAACGCTCGGCCAAATCGTCTTCCAAACTTGCGAATAACCGGGTGCTTCCCGGGTCGCCTTGACGACCGGCACGGCCACAAAGTTGACGGTCAATACGCGCCGAATCGTGCAACTCCGTGAGGATCACATGCAGACCACCCGCATTGGCCACACCGGTGCCGAGACGGATGTCCGTGCCACGGCCGGCCATGTTGGTCGCCACGGTGATCGTGTAGCGCTCACCCGCCAGATGAACGATCGCCGCTTCGTCGCGGTGATGGTTCGCGTTGAGCAACGCGAAACTCAACAGGCGGTTGGAGAGTAGACGTCCAAGCTGTTCGCTCGCCGCGACGCTCCGCGTGCCGATCAGCACCGGACGACCTTCGTCGTGAAGACGCACGATTTCCTCGACCACAGCGTCCCATTTTGCCGCGGCCGTCGCAAAGTAACGTGCGGGCAACGCGACTCGTTTGCTCAGTTTGTTGGGCGGCACAACAAGCAACGCACGATCATACATGCGCCAAAATTCCGGAGCGGCTTCAGCCCCCGTGCCCGTGATGCCGGAAAGATGTCGGAACAGTCGGAAAAACCGCTGGAAACTCAGCCGCGCCAGCGACTCGTTGGGCTGCGTGATTTCCACGCCTTCCTTGGCCTCGACCGCTTGGTGCAACCCGAGACGCCACGAACGACCGGGCATCAAGCGGCCTGTGGATTCGTCGACGATGACGATCTTCCCCTCAACGACGACGTATTGCTTGTCGCGAATAAAAAAATGCCGCGCCTGCAAGCCCAGCACGACCATCGCGCTGATCCAAGCTGGCTGACGAAAACCGCCGGTGCCGGATTCCACACACCACGCATCGATCAACGCTCGGCCTAGAGGCAGCAGGCGGATTTCCTTATGCCGCAATTCCACGGTGTAGTGCTCATCCTGCGCCATGCCCGCAGCGAGACGATCTGTGGCCTGGCATATCGACACGAAGGCTGGGTCATCTTGCGGGCGACTGATGATCAACGGCGTCACCGCTTCATCGATCAACTGATTGTCTGCCTCGTCCACGATCGCGGTGTGCAAACCACGTTGCACCATCTGCGCGAGCGCCGGCACCGTTCCGCGCGGACGAATCAGCCGCGCCACCATACAACGCCCCGGATCGGCCAGTGGACCGAGTAGAATGCGGTCGCGCAGAAAATCCGCCACGAGTTCCTTGCTCGTCGTATAAACGATTTGCGCCGCATACGCTTGTCGGCGCGCAGGCGGATCCAACTCCGTGGTGACCGCCGCCGCGCGCACGCCGCACGCTTCGTAAAGAGGATTAAGAATCGTCGCGTCACGTTGCGCGAGGTAGTCGTTCGCCGTCACCACGTGCAGCGGCCGCCCGCGCCATGCCATCAACGCCGCGGCCAGACCGATTGTAAGCGTCTTACCCTCGCCCGTTCCCATCTCAACCAAACGTCCGTGCGCGAGCCCGAGTGCGCCCATGATCTGCACCGGATAAGGCCGCAGGCGCAGCGAGCGGCGCGCAAGCTCGCCGACCAGCGGCAACGCCTCCGCAAAACTTTTCGACCAACGTGCATCCGACGTCCGTCGCAAGCGGGCACGCGTCTCGTTGACCCGCTGGCGCAACGTCGATTCGTCCAGTTTTTCTAACTCCAACAGCTCCTCGTGCAAACGAAGCGCCTGTTCGCGCAACGTTTCGCCTTGGTTGCCGCGACGACGCCACCAACCGTGCGCTTGATGCACGACCGCGTCCAGACCCGACGGGAGCTTCTCCCGAATGGGCAACTCGGTCCGGCGGACTTCTGTCAGAGGCGAAGGCATGAAAAGGAGCGGGTGTTAATCGTGACCGATTGACCGTTAGAGCTGGTAACGATTCTGCAGCACTTGGCGGAAATCGCGAGTCCATTGAACAAGCAGCGGTCTCCACGGACGCGAGAAGCGCATCACGCCGAGGCGCCCCTGCCAGAGCAACGGTCCCTCGCCTGCCTCAACGCCGCCCGTGGCCACGCGTGCCACCACGAGGAAGAACGGCTGGTCTGCGAGCACGCCGCGTTGATCATTGTCGCGAGTCTTAACAGGACCACCCGCCATCCAACCCAATGCCGGACCGGGCAACTGTTCCTGACGTCCGGGAACCACCCACCAGGATTTCACGGTAACTTCCCGCCCCGATGAGCCTTGGAAACGCAGCTCGGCTTCTTTGCCTGCCGCATCGAAAAGTGCGCTCGCATCGTCTTGGGAGACGACAACAAAAAACTCCCAGTCCGGGCCCGGCCCAACAATCTCGCCGAGACGAATACCACGTCCCACGTAGAGGCCTTCCCAATCCTCGGTGCGCAACGCCACCCAGCGACCCGTCGCCGGTGCATGCAACTCGAGCGCCTTACGGTCTGCCTCAAAACGTTCTACCACCGCCTGCGATGCTTGGCGGCGAAGGCGCATCGTTTCAATACCAGCGGAATACTCGGCCAGCATCTGACGCTCACGACCTTGCACCTGGGCAAGTTCAGCGCGCGCGGCGGACAACTGGAACTCCAACTCAGGACTTTCCAGTTTCAACAAAGGATGGCCTGCAGTCACAGACGTGCCGCTCGGAGTTTCCAGACTCACCATCCAGCCACCTACCGGAGAATTCACGTCAACCGAGCCGACCGCGCGAGCCAAACCGGGCGCACGAAAATGGTCAGGCATCGGCACGGCCCCTAGAAAAACCAGAACCGCCGCCAACGAGCCTCCGACTATAAGCCACGCCCGGCGGCGGGCGCGTTCGATACGCGGTTCACGAACGAGATAACGCCCAGCCTTGACCATCGGTAAAATAAAGGCGCCTGCGAACGCCAGCGCCGCAGCTAACAATCCGAGACCGAAATAACGATCCGCAACGAACAGAATAATGGAGATCGTGATCAGCATACGATAAACGTAGCTCGCGCCCCCAAAAATCGTGAGCCCCCACGCCTCGCCTTTCGTGCGTGCCGGACTTTCCAGCGAGTCCACCTTCAACGCATGGCGCTCCCACAGATGCATCCAATGACGCCCTGAGCGGGACTGAAGATTGGGACTCTCCGTCAGGTCCGACAGGATGTAATAACCATCAAAGCGCAGGAGCGGATTTAAGTTAAACAATACGGTCGAAACGGACGCCACGACCATCGTGTTATACGCTAGGCTGTTTAATGTTCCCGGGCCCGTGTTCGCCCAAACCAACGCAGCCAGCGAAGCGTAAACCAACTCCGGAATCATGCCCGCCGCGCCGACCATCACACGCTTCCAACGCTCGCGAAACGCCCACGCCGCCGTCGCATCCACATAAGGCACTGGTGTGAAAACAAGCAGCATCACGCCCATCGTGTGAACCTCTCCACCGAACGCCTTGACCGCGTAGGCGTGGCCAAACTCGTGGATTAACTTCGCAACCGTGAATGCG
>JBEVND010000366.1:0-5195 GCA_040508285.1 Rariglobus sp.
GCGAAGAGGAGGGCGGTCTGTTTGCCCGCGAGGCCACGAGCTGGATCGAGCAACATCTCGGTGAGGGCTACGCATGGTCGGGCAATTTCCGCGAACTGGAGCAATGCGTTCGAAACCTGCTCGTGCGCGGCGATTACCGGCCGGCGGCGGTGGCGACAGGTGCTTCGCAGGGCGACTGGAACGCGTTGCTGGGCGAGGGGAGGCTGACGGCCGAGGAGGTGCTGACGCGTTACACCCGGCATGTGCACACGCAGGCCGGCACGGTCGAGGAGACGGCACGGCGGCTCGACCAGGATCGGCGCACGGTGAAGGCGCGGCTGGTGTAACCGGGCGCGTCGCCAAACCGCTTGCTTCGGGTGGGGCGGCCCGCAAAACCTTGGTTGCGCCCATGTCAAAGTCCTCCACGCCGCGTCCACTGCTGCCTTCGGGTTTGAAGCTGTTGAATCTCGGCCTCGGTGCGTGGACGGCGCTTGTGTTCGTGTTTCTCTACCTGCCGATTTTCGTGCTGGTCGTCTATTCGTTCAACGTCTCGAAACTCAACATCGTGTGGGAGGGTTTCACGCTGCGGTGGTATGCCGACGTGTGGGACAACGTGCGTATTGTGACGTCGCTAAAGAACAGCCTGATCATCGCGACGTTCACCACGCTCGCCTCGGTCGTCATCGGCACGGTGGGGGCGTGGCTGCTGCATCGGTATCGTTACCGGTTTTCACGCACGATCCAGACGCTCGTCTGCATTCCGATGATCATGCCGGAAATCGTCATGGGCATCAGTTTGTTGATCTTTTTCACGGTGATTCACCTCGAGCTCGGCCATCTCACCGTGATCCTCGCGCATGTGACGTTTTGCTTTCCGTTTGTGATGGTGGCGGTGCAGGCGCGCCTCCAGGGGCTCGATCCGGCGCTGGAAGAGGCGGCCCTCGATCTCGGGGCGTCGCCGCTCAAGGCGTTCTGGCTGGTGATCGTGCCTTGCTTGCGACCGGCGATTCTATCGGGCGCGTTGATGGCGTTCACGCTTTCGATGGACGAACTCATCATCACGGTGTTCACCACCGGACCGGGCTCGGCGACGTTGCCGACCGTGGTTTTCGGCATGGCCAAGGTCGGGCTTAACCCGATGCTCAATGCGCTTTCGGCGATCTTCATCCTCACGACGGTCGCCTTTGTTCTGTTCTCCCATCACCTCAAAAAACTCTCGGCGCGCTGACCCCGCTGGCGCGTTTCCCGCTCACCCTTTTCACCATCATGAAACTCATCCGCCTCATTCCGCTTCTCGCGCTCACTGCCGTTTTCGCGACGGCCGGTCGCGCCGCCGACAAGGAACTCAACCTCTACGCCTGGTCGGAATATATTCCGCAAACCGTGCTCGATGGCTTCACCAAGGAAACCGGTATCAAGGTCAACTATGAGACCTTTGCCTCCGGCGAGGAGATGCTCGCCAAGTTGCTGGCCGGTGGCACCCGCTACGACCTTATCCAGCCGCCCGACTACATCGCCGAGGCGCTGATCAAAAACAAACTGCTCGTGGCGCTCGACTACAAGAAGCTGCCCAACTTCAAAAACATCCTGCCCGAGTTCACCAAGATGCCCCACGACCCGGAGCAAAAATTCACCATCCCCTACATGGCGGGCACGGTCGGGATCGTCGTCAATACCGACAAGGTCAAGGAGCCGGTCAAGGGCTACGCCGATGTATTCTCCAGCAAATACAAGAACCGCATCGTGGCCCTCGACGACGGTCGCGAGCTCGTGGTCGGCGCACTCTACACCCTCGGCATTGGGTTGAACGATATCACCCCGGCCAACCTCGCCAAGGCCCGCCCCGTGCTCGCCGAGTGGTTCAAGAACATCAAGCTGTTCGACTCCGACAGCCCCAAGACCGCGTTGCTCAATGGCGATGTCGATGTGGGCTTTGTCTGGGGGGGCGAAGCGGCGATTCTCTGGAACGAGGACAAGAAGTTCCAATACGTTCTCCCCGTCGAAGGCGCCCACATGTTTGTCGATATCCTCGCGATCCCCAAGCGCGCTCGCAACACCGAGGCCGCTCACAAGTTCCTCGATTACATCCTCCGTCCCGAGGTGAGCATCGAGATCTCCGCCGAGTTCCCTTACACCAATCCCAACGGTGAAGCGCGCAAGCTGCTCACGCCCGAGCAGCTCGCCAATCCCGCCAGCTATCCCAAGGACCCGCGCAAGCTCGATACTTTCCGCCACCTCGGTGAAAGCGGCGCGCTCATCGACGAGCTGGTCACGGATCTGAAGAACACGAAATGAGCGTGGGACGGAACGGGACGGTCTCCTGCAAGTGTGGCCTTGGGTCGCGACTCCGGTTGCGGACGACGCGCGCAGCGCGCGTCGTCGCGGGCTGAAGCCGCGCCTCCCTTGACCGCATTGCCCCACCTGGAAAATGCAGACGCTTCCCGCCGCCGCCCTCACTGACAACTCCCATGCGCGCCGCCCGCGCATGTGGGGCTGGGTGTTGCTCGCGCCCATGATCGCCTGGCTGGCGCTCTTCGTGATCGTGCCGATGGGCATCCTGTTCGTTTACAGCTTTTGTTCGCGCGACGATTTGGGGCGCGTGGTGTTTGAGTTCACGTTCGATAACTACCGCCGTGTTTTCGACCCGATCTACCTGCGCGTGTTGGGGCGCTCGATCGCCTACGCCGCCTTGACGACGGCGATCTGTGTGACGGTGGGTTATCCCGTCGCGTGGTTCATCGCACGCCAGCGCGAGTCGCTGCGCAACCGCCTGCTCCTGCTCGTGATGATCCCGTTCTGGACGAGCTTCCTCATCCGCACGTATGCGTGGATCACGATTCTTAAAAGCGAGGGACTGCTCAACGGCTTCCTGCTTTCCGCCGGCGCGATTCCGGAGCCTCTGGAGATTCTCTACACGCCGGCCGCGGTCATCATCGGTTTGGTTTACGCGTATCTGCCCTTCATGATTCTGCCCATTTACGGCAGCGCCGAGAAGCTCGACAACGCACTCGTCGAAGCCGCGCACGATCTCGGCGCCGGGCCGGCGCGGGCGTTTTCAGAAGTCATCGTTCCGCTCACCTGGCCGGGCATCGCCGCGGGCATCCTGTTGGTGTTTGTCCCGGCGATCGGGATGTTTGCGATCACCGATCTGATGGGCGGCGCCAAGGTCCCGATGATCGGCAACGTCATTCAAAACCAGTTTTTCAAGGCCCGTAACTGGCCGTTCGGCGCCGCCCTCGGCGTCGTGTTCACCTTTATGTTTATCATCGCCTACGCGCTCATCCAGCGGCGTGGCTCGCGCTCCTCGCACTCATGATCGAAATCCTGGAAGTCACGAAACGCTTCGGCGATTTCACCGCCGTCAACGACGTCAGCCTGCACATCAAAGCCGGTGAATTCATCACGTTGCTCGGCCCGTCGGGCTGCGGGAAAACCACGCTCCTCCGCATGCTCTCCGGCTTCGAGACACCCGATGCCGGTCTCATTCGCATCGGGGGTGAAGACGTCACGCACCTCGCCCCGTATCGTCGCAACGTGAATCAGGTTTTTCAGAGCTACGCGCTGTTCCCGCACATGACCGTGCGGGAAAACATCGGCTTCGGCCTGCGCATGCAAAAAGTCGCCGCAGCCGAGGCCGCCACGCGCATCGCCGAGGTCATCGAGCTCGTGGCCTTGAAAGGGTTCGAGAATCGCAAACCCGCGCAGCTCTCCGGTGGCCAACGTCAACGCGTGGCCTTGGCGCGTGCGATCGTGCCCCGCCCGTCGGTGTTGCTGCTCGATGAGCCATTGTCGGCGCTCGACGCCAAGCTACGCGTCCAGATGCAGATCGAGCTGAAGCGCCTGCAAAAACACCTCGGCATGACGTTTGTCTTCGTTACCCACGACCAGGAAGAGGCCCTCACGATGAGCGACCGCATCGCGGTGTTTAACCAGGGCCGCCTGGAGCAGCTCGGCACCGCGACCGAGATCTATCACCAGCCGCGCACCGCATTTGTCGCCGACTTCATCGGTGACGCGAATCTCTTGCCCGCCGGGTTCATTTCACGCGAAGGCCCGACCGTGCGCGTCCGCATCGAGAGCGGCCTGGAGCTCAGCATCAGCGCCTCGCAATGGCCGGCCGGCGTGCAACGGGCCCTCGTCTCGGTGCGTCCCGAGAAGGTGCACGTGTCCAAAGGCCGCGTGCAGTGCGAGAATGTCTTTGAGGCCCGCGTGACCGAAGAGTTGTTTCAAGGCGCGCTCGACCGGCTGGAACTTGAACTCCCCGGTGGCACGCGACTCACCGCCGTGGTCGCCAACGAAAGCGCTCTGCTCGAGGCCATCCACCAGGGCGACCGCGTCTGGTGCGGCCTGCACATCGACGACCTCGTGGTCGTGCCCCTGTAATCCGCCGGCAGGGCGGGGCAGGGGACCGCTAATTAGCCGGGAGCAGCCGGTATCAGTCGCACCCATCCCGATGACCTGCTCCCCACGCCGTAGCCCCGCTACGGATACTCGCCCGTTATGCACTACGCCGAACGCGCCCGTCCGCCACCGTCGCCCAGGCTCGCGCCCTCCACGCATGTCCGCGCAAACGTCCAGTTCTCACTCACGCCGCGCCGCGACGAAGGGCAGGGGAGGTTCGTCGCCCATTCCCCGGCACACCTAACTGATGAAGGCGCCGGCAATCACCAGCCGCCCAAAAAAAGAGCCCCGCCGGCCGGACGGGCCTCTTTGCACATTCGCACCCGCACGCGCTGCGCGCCTGCTCGTCGGGCGTTAGTCATCCACGGCGTTTACATCGCCATGTGCGATACCGGGTCCGACCAGTCCGATTCTCCCTGCGAGCCACCCAGCACCTGCACCTGCAATACATAGGTCTTACCCTTGGCTAACCCCGTCAGCCGCATATTGCGCGAGTTCATGAACGAACTGGTTTTCGACGATTCTGACGGCCCCTCCTCCTCGCGATAACGCACCATATACGACCGCGCATTTTTCACGGCCTTCACGTTAATGACCAACTCACCCGAGTTCCCATTCGTGACCCTGATCACCGTCGGCGACGGCAATGGCACCGAAGGCCCTCCTTGCCGCTGCGCCCTAAACCCGGAACTCAGCAACACGGCCAGGTCGTTGTTCGCTTCGATCTGCACATAACTCCCGAGCTTCACCACTGCTGTCTCCAGCAACAACCGATTCGCGTTCTTGGTCGCGGTCGCTTGCACGCCACCCGACCA
>JBEVND010000459.1:0-8850 GCA_040508285.1 Rariglobus sp.
ATGCCAACCAGATGGCGCGCATCCGCCGACGCTGGAGGTTTTTCAACTGGCAGTCCTGGGTGTCGGGCCAATTTGGCTATTTCGAGTTTTCAGGCCCGTGCCGGCTGGTGGTGTCCTGCATTAGCGCACTCCAAGCGGAGCCGGTGGCCGAGCGCGATGATGGCACCCTCGCTTTCCGTCGCACGACACAGGCCGGCTTGGTGGGCTTCACGCCGAGATTGGAGATGAAGCCTGTTCGCAGTGCCGGCTTTTGGCGCTACTGCCGTCGGCGCTCGCCGTTGTTCGACGTGGAGCTGGCTGGAGTTGGGGTGTTTCTTTCACGGCAAAACGACGTCCGCAGTCGCGACGGATTGCGCGCGCGTTTTCTTCGATGGTTTGGAATTTGATCGGGCGTAGTTGCGCCTGACCGAAAGCAGACGACCTTGCGTGCCCCTAAAGCCGACGATCATGCCCCTTTTCAAACTCAACGCAGAATACCAGCCGACGGGCGATCAGCCGCAAGCAATTGAAAAACTCACCGCTTCGATCAACGCGGGAAACCAGTTTCAAACGCTGCTGGGCGTCACGGGCTCGGGAAAAACGTTCACGATGGCGAACGTCATCGCGCGTTGCGACCGGCCGGTGTTGATCATTTCGCACAACAAGACGTTGGCAGCGCAGCTTTACTCGGAGTTTAAGAACTTTTTCCCCGAGAACGCGGTCGAGTATTTTGTCAGTTACTACGACTATTATCAGCCGGAGGCATACGTGGCTTCGAGCGATACATTCATTGAAAAAGACTCTTCGATTAATGAAGAAATCGAGCGCATGCGCATCGCCACGGCGAGTTCTCTCGTGTCGCGCCGCGACGTGATCGTGGTCGCCTCCGTTTCGTGTATTTACGGGTTGGGATCACCTGAAGACTTCCAGGAGATGCGCATCCCTTTGCAGAAGGGGGCCGCGCTCGGTCGGAACGTTCTTCTGCAGAAGCTCGTCGATATTCTATACGACCGAAACGATTACGACTTGAAGCGCGGCGCCTTTCGCGTGCGCGGAGACGTCGTCGATATCATGCCGGCCTATCTGGAGCTCGGGCTGCGCGTAGAATTCTGGGGCGAGGAAATCGAGGCGCTGAGCGAGTTCGATCCGCTGACGGGCACGGTCACGCGCACGCTCGACAAGTTCGATCTGTATCCGGCGACGCAATACGTCGCTAGCAAGGACAAGCTTGGCGGCGCGATTCAACGGATCAAGGCGGAGCTCGACGAACGCGTGGCGCATTTTGAGAGTCAGGCGCTTTATCTCGAGGCCCAGCGCATCCGTATGCGCACCAACTACGACCTCGAGATGTTGCAGGAAATGGGCTTCTGCAACGGCATCGAAAACTACTCCGCGGTCATCGCCAACCGCACGCCCGGCGAACGACCGATCTGTCTCGTGGATTTCTTCTCCAAGGATTTCATCCTGATGATCGATGAGAGTCACGCGACGGTGCCGCAGATCGGCGGTATGTCGAATGGCGACCGGGCGCGTAAGATGAACCTGGTGAACTTCGGGTTTCGTCTGCCGTCGGCATTGGATAATCGGCCGCAGACCTTCGACGAGTTCATGTCGATCACGGGGCAGACTCTGTTTGTGTCAGCCACGCCAGCGGCGTTCGAGATGCAGCATTCTGCGGTCGTGGCGGAGCAGGTGATCCGGCCCACCGGGCTCCTGGACCCGGAGATCGTGATTCATCCGACAAAGGGTCAGGTCGAGCACCTGATCAGCGAAATCAAAAACGCTGTGGACAAAGGTGAGCGTGTTTTGGTGACGACGTTGACCAAACGGCTGTCGGAAGACCTCACGAGCTTTATGCGTGAGGCAAAGATCCGTGTGGAGTATTTGCACAGCGACATCGACGCGATCGAACGCGTGGAGATTTTGCGTAACCTGCGCCTCGGTAATTTCGACGTGTTGGTGGGTATCAATCTTCTGCGCGAAGGTCTCGATCTTCCCGAGGTCGCGTTGGTGGCGATCCTGGACGCGGACAAAGAAGGGTTTTTGCGTAGCGAGACATCGCTTATTCAAACGGCGGGACGTGCGGCACGTCATGAAGACGGTCGAGTGATTTTCTACGCGGACAAGATCACGGATTCGATTCGGCGCACGCAGGAAATCACGCTGGCTCGTCGTGAGAAACAGATCGCGTATAACCTGGAGCATGGAATCACGCCGCGCAGTGTGAAGCGCTCGGCTCAGTCGAGCCTGCATGTCTACGACGGAAGCGGTAAACGTGACGAGGAGGCAGCGGTGGCAGAGGGAAGCGAAGATGACGTGAAGGCCGTGATCGCAGAGCTTCAGGATGAGATGGCCGAGGCCGCCGGAAAATTGGAGTTCGAGCGTGCGGCTTTGTTGCGCGATCAAATCGAAGCCCTTAATTCGGGCGACTACCGGCAAGCCGCCAAACCCACGGGCAAGTCGCGAGCTTATCCCAAGTCAAAACGTCGGCGCTAATTCTATTTTATCCCCATGAACTCTGTCGCTCGTCTGGTGCTGGCATTGACGGTCTGTGTAGTGATGGCGGCGGGCTGTTCGTCTCCACCGAAAAAGGTCGAAGCTACGCCGCCGGTTCCCGTTTCCGTTTCAACCACGTGGGTAAAAACCGAGTTGTTCTTTTCGATTGGTGATTGGACCGAGACGGCGATGAGCACGGACGCCGAGAACAAGTGGATTGGTTTTTTGGATACAGAAGTGACCCCGCGTTTCCCGGAAGGTCTGAGCGTGATCGACGTTTACGGGCAATGGCGGAGCAGCAAAGCCGGCGTCGCGGTGAGCCGCGAACGCAGCCGGCTTTTGGTGATCGTTCATCGCGAGACGCAGGAGGCCTCGGCCAAAATCGAGGCGATCCGTTCTGCGTGGAAAGCAGTCTCGGGTGAGTCGTCGGTGCTGCGAATCAGTCAGCCGGTGGACGCTTCGTTCTAAATGTAACTGAAGCGGGTTCCCGCTTTTTTTGCTTAAGCCCACTCGGGCGGGTTTTGAAGATTGGGCTTCAGCACACCGATGCAGGGCAAATTGCGGTAACGCTCGGCGAAATCCAAGCCGTAGCCGACGACGAATTTATCGGGGATTTCAAAGCCCACGAAATCAGCTTCGAACTCCACTTCGCGGCGACCGCGCTTGTCGAGGAGCACGCAGGTGCGAAGGCTGGCAGGATTAAGTTTTTTCAGCATGGTGGCCACGGCTGAAAAAGTTTTTCCCGTGTCGAGAATGTCATCTATCAAGAGCACGTGCCGATTGCTGATATCGAGCGTGAGGCTCTGAATCATCTTGGGCTGCCCGACGGATTTGGTGTCGTTGCGGTAGCTCGAAATACGGATGCAGTCCAAGCGGATCGGGTTGGGAATCTCGCGCAGGAGATCGGCCGTGAAAAGGATCGCACCGTTGATGATGGAGATGACGGTGATCTCTTCATCGCCATAAGAGGCCGCAATTTCCACACCCAGTTTCTTCACTCGTTTTTTGATGTCTTTCTCAGAAACGAGCACGGTTTCGAGGTCGACGTGGAGTGGGAAATTTTTGGCCTTGGTCATGTTGCTGTCAGTTAAGCTCAGCGGATAGGGCGACGGCAATCCGTTCGTTTTGATGACGCACAAGTTTAACCCCGCTTGGGGCCTATTCCTTTGACTTAGATTAGGCCGAAATCTTGCTACCACTTGCCGTTGCACGATCCACGTATGATCTCGATTCGTATACAAAATCTCACCAAACGCTTCGGAACGGCGGTTGCACTTCGCAACTTGGATTTGGTGATTGAGGCAGGAGAGTTGTTTTTCCTCCTCGGCCCGAGCGGTTGCGGCAAGACCACGTTGCTGCGCAGCATGGCTGGTTTTTATATTCCAGAGGAGGGGAGCATTTACTTCGGAGAAGAAGACGTCACTCGTCTGGAGCCTCATAAGCGGAACACCGGAATGATGTTTCAGAGCTACGCGCTCTGGCCGCACATGACTCTGGCCGAGAACGTCGCCTTCGGTTTGGAGGAGCGCAAAGTGCCGAAGGCGGAGATTAAAAAACGCGTGGGCGAGGCCCTTGAATCGGTGCGGATGAGTGCCTACGCCGATCGAAAACCCAACCAGCTTTCAGGAGGGCAACAGCAGCGCGTGGCCTTGGCGCGTGCGCTGGTGATTCGGCCGCGCTGTTTGCTTTTGGATGAGCCGCTTTCCAATCTGGACGCCAAGCTGCGCTTGGAGATGCGCACGGAGATTCGTCGCGTGTGCAAAGAATTTAAACTCACCACGGTTTACGTGACGCATGACCAAAAAGAAGCGCTGTCGATTTCCGACCGCATGGCGATTTTGGACGGCGGCAAGATCTTGCAGGTCGGTTCGCCGAAAGAAGTTTATCGTCGGCCTGTTTGTAAGACGGTGGCTCACTTCATCGGCGAAACTGATTTTATCGAAGGTCGCGTCGTAGGAACGGAGGCTGGATTCATCGCGGTCGAGACGGCCGTCGGCCGGTTCCTCGGCGTGGTCGGCGATCAAAATTTTAAGCCTGCTGAGGGAGCGTCGGTCACGTTGTCGATTCGTCCCGAGTGCTGGAAACTGGGACGTGAGCCTCGTGCTCATAACGCGGTGCGCGGTCGTATCGGTGACTCGGTCTACCTCGGCGAGGTGGCGCAATACGAGTTCGTGACCGGCGGTGTCATGTTGAAGATTTACGAATTGAACCCGCGCTTCGTGGATAACACGGGCGTGGACGACCTTTTCGCGAGCGTCGATCCTGACGACGTGGTCGTGCTGGGCGCCTGAGCATGTTCAAACAAGCGCTCATCATCCTTACGTTGCTCGCGACGCTGGTTCTGCCATTCGCGCTGCGACCGCACAAGGAGGCCGGAAAGACGGCCGACGAGACGTTGGTGATCATCACTCCGCACAACGAAGCGATCCGCCAGGAGTTTGGTTTGGCTTTTGAAAAATGGTATCATGCGCGCACCGGAAAAACCGTCGCGCTGGACTGGCGCCTGATCGGCGGAACCACGGAGATCGCTCGCTTTCTCGAGGGTGAATACACCGCCGGTTTTCAAAACCACTGGGTCAACACGCTTGGCAAACGCTGGAGCAACGACGTGCTCAACGGTTTTGCAAACGGTTCCCTGCCGGCGGACGCATCCAGCGAAGCCCGCGAGGCGCGAGCGGCATTCCTCGCGTCGGAAGTGACCTGCGGCATCGATCTTTTTTACGGTGGAGGGAGCTACGATTTTATCCGGCAGGCACAGGCAGGGCGCTTGGTGGATAGCGGAATTCTGAGGCTTCATCCCGAGTGGTTCACCGACGATGTGATTCCGCAGTCGTTCGCGGGCGAAGAGTATTGGGACAAAAACGGACTGTGGGTGGGCACGGTGTTGAGCTCGTTTGGCATCATCACGAATCGGGATTCGCTTAAGCGTCTGGGCATAATCACGCCGCCTCGAACGTGGTCGGATCTGGCCGACCCGCGTTATGTGAGTGAGGTTGCGTTGGCCGACCCGACCAAGAGCGGATCCATCGCAAAGGCGTTTGAAAACGTCATCCAGCAGCAGATGCAGGAGGTGGTTTTTAAACGCATGTCCACGGCCCGTTATGCGAGTAATGAAGCCCGACTCGCTGCTGAGGCGGCGGCGGTGGCCGACGGGTGGACACTGGGGTTACAACTGCTTCAGCGCATCGGGGCGAACGCACGCTACTTCACTGACTCGGCGCAAAAGGTGCCGATCGACGTGGCGGCGGGCGATTGTGCCGTGGGGATGGGAATCGATTTCTACGGGCGACAGCAGCAAGAGGCCGTGCGCCGTCGCGGGGCTGACGACCGGCTCGCTTACATCGCACCCGAAGGCGGTGCTGTGGCTTCGGTGGATCCGGTGGCGTTGTTGCGCGGTGCGCCCAACAAAGCGGCGGCGATCGCGTTCATCGAGTTTTCCCTGTCGATGGAAGGCCAGCAGCTATGGAACCTGAATCCAGGCGTGGCAGGGGGACCGGACTTTTTCGCTTTGAGGCGATTGCCGGTGCGCAAAGATTTTTACGAAATCGCCGGTATCGATGCTCTGCGTAGCGACCCTGAGGAAAAGCCTTACGCGCCGCAGGACCGGCTCATTTATCAACGTGAGTGGACGGGGCGGTTGTTTCGCGAGATGGCGTTTGTGATTCGAGTCATGTGCCTGGACACGCAACCCGAGTTGAAGAAGGCCTGGCAGGCGTTGATCGATGCGGGCATGCCGGCTGATGCGCTTGCGGTATTTCAGGACCTTTCAGTCGTCGATTACGCAGCGGCCAATGGTCAGATCCGGGCGGCTTTGAGGTCCAAAAACAAAGTGGACGAGATCCGGTTGGCCAAAACGCTGGGCAACCATTTTCGCGCTCAATACCTGAAAACGATCGAACTCGCTGAGCGTTCCAGAAAGTAACGCGCAGGACGCGACGCCTCACCCCTGCTCAAGCCGTCACATTTTCCAGCGAACAGCCTTCGGAATTGGCCGAAGGGGTTTCGCAATTGGGACGGGCAATCACTCCGGGATAGGGTTCATCCGCAAAAATCTTGGCCGGCTCCGATAAAAGATGTCGGTCGCACACATCGAACAGCTGCGCTTCGCTTTCCGTGCGCCGCATCTCGTGCAAAAACGCACCGGTCGCGTCCACGCCTTGTCCGACGAAGTTCAGGTATTTCTTCATCTTGTTGACGTGAACCCGCTCTTCGAGGCCTTCGACTTGGGTCGCGCGATAGAGTCGCTCCACGTATTCACGCACATCGGCAAGTGTGACCGATGTGACGGGCTGCCCGGAAAACGCTTCGCGGCACTGGCTGAAGATCCACGGATTGCGAATCGCGTGACGGCCGATCATCACGCCCGCAGCCTTGGTCTCGCCGAGCACGCGAACGGCGGTCGCGGCGGAAGTGATGTTGCCATTGGCGAGGACCGGACACTTAACCCGACTCACGGCGCGCGCGATGTAGTCGTAGTGGACTTCGCTGCGATACATTTCCTTCACGGTGCGACCGTGGAGGCTGAGTAAATCGACATCGTGTTTATTGATCAGATCGAGAATGCGTTCGAAGTGAACCGTATCCTCAAATCCGATACGCATCTTGACCGTGAAGAGTCCGGGGATCGCCTGGCGAAGCATGCCGAGGATCTCGTCGATTTTGGCGGGGTCGCGGAGGAGGCCGCCACCGACGTTTTTTTTATAAACCTTCGGGGCGGGGCAGCCCATGTTAAGATCAACACCGGCGACGGGATGGCGGAGCAGCTCAATCGCTGATCGACCCAGATGTTGTAAGTCCTCGCCGATCAGCTGGGCGAAGACCGGCCGGCCGGTGGCATTTTCATCGATCGAACGCAGGATATGTTTTTCCAGTTTCGACTGCGCATGGACGCGGAAGAACTCGGTGAAAAAATAGTCCGGCGCGCCGTAGTGGGCGATTACGCCCATGAAAGCGAGATCGGTGACGTCCTGCATGGGCGCGAGCGCGCTCAGTGGGCTTCCGGCGACGATCGAAGCAGGCAGGGCGACGGTGCGTTTACTTGTCATCGTCATCCCCGTCGGCGTCCTGGCTGTCTTCATTCTGCTGACGAAGAACGCGCTCAAGGATCTCCGTCATGTCCTCGACGGCATCATAAACTTTGCGGGCGGCAAAAAGTGGCCGGTGATGTTGCAACGCGAGCACGGTCGAGTCGCTGGGGCGCGCATCGAGCTCCACGATTTTTTTGCCCAGCTCGTTTTCCATGCGAAGAAGGATACGGGCGAAAAAAGTGCCGTCGTTCACGTCGTTGATCACGACGTGGTCGATCGTTGCGCCCAAACCCGTGAGGATATGCCCGATCAAATCGTGGGTGAGGGGACGCTCTTTTTTGACGCCATCCAAGGTCATCTGAATCGCGTTACCCACCGAGTGGTCGACGTAGATGACGAACGTTTTGTTATCGTCGCCGAGGAACACGGCGCAGCCATTGGAGGTGGGCATCACTCCTTTGACGATTACGGGAACAACATCGTTTTTCATGGGCGCAAGGTGGGCGTGGAATTGAGGGCGCGCAAGCGTGAGCGATCACTCGAAGCCGAGCAGGCTGATTCCCCACGACTTTGCCTGGGCGATCACAGCGGGTTTATCGAGGAGGATGACGCGGTTTTTTTCGAGGGCGGCAAATTTGAGCCCGGCTTCGCGCATTGTTTCCAATGTCTTGAGGCCGAAGCAGGGAACGTCGAAGCGGTAATCCTGACGGGCTTTGACGGTTTTAACAAAAAGCGCTTCGTCGGTTTTGAACTCACCGGCACGGCGCAGCATGGCGTCGGTTCCTTCGAACGCTTCGACAGCGAGAACAGTTCCCTTGCGGACGACGCAGCCTTGGCCGATGTCCAACCGGGCCGACTCACGGGCAATCTGCACACCATGCGCAACGTAATCGTCGTCGATCGAGAAACTGCGGCCGGTCATGCAGCCTGCGGACGCGAGTTGGTCGTCGAGAAAACTGCGCGCATCGAGGAGCGTGATGCCGAGTTTTTCAATCTCTGCAGCGATGGCGCCGAAGATCGTCTCGGCATTGCGGCGTTTGAGCGACATCAGGATCCGGGCAGCCTTAAGATCCGGGTGCAGTCCTTTGAAAAGGCGCCGGGGCGTGATCTGCCCAGCCATGAGCGCATAGCCGGAACGATAATCTTTGAGCGTCGAGAGCATCTTACCGAGCTGACCGACTTGGATAACGCGGCGGTCGGTTTCGGGAAATGAGTCTACCAAGTCGGGACGCGTTTCTTCATCAAAGGCGATCAACCGAATTGGCACACCGGCCCGGCGAATTGCCGCGGCAACGAGCACCGGATAAATGCCTTGGCCGGCGATCAAGGTGACGGGTTTTCGCGCGTC
>JBEVND010000423.1:0-12991 GCA_040508285.1 Rariglobus sp.
TCGGGCAGGTGTTGAGGAAAGCGTTGAGCGCCTGGTGGTACCACTGGAAAAGGCGCTCCTGCGGGCTGTTCTCCAGGTACGGCACATGCAGCTGAATGGTGTGCTTCTGGCCGATACGGTCGAGACGGCCGATGCGCTGTTCGACGAGGCTGGGATTGAGCGGGAGGTCGAAGAGGACGAGGTGATGGGCAAATTGGAAGTTGCGGCCTTCACTGCCGATCTCGGAACAGAGGAGGAGCTGGGCGCCGGCCGGTTCGGCAAACCAGGCGGCCTGGCGGTCGCGTTGGATGAGCGGGAGACCTTCGTGGAAGAGGCCGATGTTGAGGTTGTGCTTCTCTTTGATGGCGGCTTCGAGGGCGAGGACCTTGCGCTCGGAACGGCAGATGAGCAGGACTTTGGCGGGTGCGGTTTTTTTGAGGAAGTCGACGAGCCAATCGAGACGCGGGTCGTCTTTGTAGGAGTAGCGGATGCTCTGAGTGGAGAGCGTGGCGTCGGCCGTAGCGAGGCTCGCCGAAGCGGGTGAGGACGAAGGCGCGCTCTCCGCTGTGGGGCGTGATTTGACGGATTTGCCTTTGGGCTTGGCACCGGGGATGGCGGTGAGCGGCGCGGTGACGACGTCGGGAGACGCGGCGGATTTGGCTTTGGTTTTCTTAACCGCCTTGGACTTGGTTTTTTTGGCCGGTTTGACCGCGGGCTCATCGAGCGGGTCGTCGGACAAATCGCCGGACGAATCCTCGGGTTCGGTGGTGTTTTCAGCGAGGCCGGAGGCGTCGTCCGAGTCAGAGAAATCGGCGTCGTCGGGAGACGAAGCGGCGAGGGCGGCTTCGGCTTCTGCGGAGAAATCGATGGAGATGGGGGCGTTGTCGATCTCGGCGGCGGCACCCTGGGTCCGACTGGCGTTGTGATCAGCGGCGTCGGCGGCGGCCTCCTCGGCTTGGAGTTCGCGGGAAACGCGGGCGAGCAAGGCGTCGGAGGCGTCGGGGATCGCAACGGGGCAATACTGGCGCTTGGGGAAGCCGGTCATCGCAGCGCGGGTGTTGCGGAAGACGACGCGGCCGGTGCCGTGTTGGTCGAGCAACGTGCGGAGGAGGGCCTCGCGCGCGCCCGATTTGCCGGCTTCAAGGGCGGCGAGGTGCGTGGCGAGGTTTTCGGGATCGCGGTCGAAGAGCTTGCGGAGCGTCGCGTGGTCGGCGGCGGTGAGGAGTTTGGCGTCGATGATTTTCTCGGCGATGGCGGCGACGGTGCCGAAGTCGGCGGTCTCATCGAGGAACGTCTCGTAATCGTCGTAGCGATGCGGATCGAGCAGGCGGAGGCGTGCGAAATGTCCGGCGAGACCGAGCTGGGTCGGCGTGGCCGTGAGGAGCAGGAGGCCGGGAGCCTTGCGGGCGAGTTGCTCGACGAATTGGTAATCGGGGCTGGCGGCTTCGGGCGTCCAGCCGAGGTGGTGGGCTTCGTCGACGATGACGAGATCCCAGCCGGCCTCGATGACCTGGGTGCGACGGGTCGCGAAATCGGGGCTGGCGAGGTAGGCGATACTGGCGAGGCCGAGCTGGCTGGAGAGAAACGGGTTTTTACCCGGTTCGCTGGCTTCGACGGCGCGGCAGCGAGGCTCGTCAAAAATCGTGAACCACAAGTTAAAGCGGCGGAGGAGCTCAACAAACCACTGGTGGGTGAGCGATTCGGGGACGAGGATAAGCGCGCGCTTGGCACGGCCGGTGGCAAGGAGGCGTTGCAGGATAAGGCAGGCCTCGATGGTTTTGCCCAAGCCTACCTCGTCGGAGAGGAGCACGCGCGGTATCTGACGATTGGATACCTCGTGCAGGATATAAAACTGGTGCGGGATCAGGTCGATGCGGCCGCCGAGGAAGCCGCGGACATCGGACTGACGGAAACGGTTCTGTGCCTGAAGCGCGCGCAGGCGCAGATCGAACACCTCGGACGGGTCGGCCTGTCCGGCCATGAGCCGTTCGGAGGGTGAGCTGACGCTGGTGAGATCGGAGATGACGTCTTCGCGCACGCGTTGGCCGGCAGGGCCGACGTAGGTGAGGAGACCTGCGACCTCTTCGACGGACTCAACCACGAACTTCTCACCCGCGCGGGTGGCAACGGTTTCGCCAGCGGCAAACTGAACGCGTTTCAGGACCGGCGTGCCGCGGGCGTAGATGCGGCGTTCGCGGGTGGCGGGGAACTCCACGGTGATGCGCGTGCGATCGAGCTCCGCAACGAAGCCGAGACCGAGTTCGGGTTCACGTTCACTGACGCAGCGTTGTCCGACAAAACCGAGAGACATAGCGGAAGAGCAGACGGGGTGAATGCGAGGAATTCAACTCACATTCCGGCGGTCGAACTAAACGTCAGGATGCGAAGGCGCAAAGCAACGGATTTACCGAAGAAACGCAGAGGCGAGCGAGGCGCAGATAGCCACTTGATGCGGCTCAGAACCTTGGGCCTTGGCGTCTTAGGACTAGGAATCGAAATTCGGGAGGGAGTGCAGCTTGTCGGGGTTGCTGACGATGTAGATGGCTTTGATGCGTCTTCCGGTTTCGTCGAAGTCGAAGGAGGTTACTGTCATAACGCCGTCGGAGCGTCGCATCAGCACGCCCGGCTGGCCGTTGACGCAGGTGGGGCGGGTGAGCGCTTCGCGAAAAACGAACGCGCTCACGCCGGCGAGGAAACGGCTCGCGTAAAGTCCGCTGAAGATCGGCTCGAGGCGGGCCTTCACCTTGCCGCCGCCGTCGGTGTAGAGGACGGCATCCTCGGTGAGGAGGGCGAGGAGTTCCTGCAGATTGCCGGTGCGGCAGGCCTCGGTGAAACGCGCGACCAGCGGTTCGGTGCGCGTGGTGTCGGCGACCAAGTCGGCGGGTTTGGGCGTGCGGCTGAGTTGAGTGCGGGCGCGGCTGACGATCTGCCGGCAGGCTGCTTCGCTTTTGCCGGTAATCGGCGCGATCTCGGCGTAGTCGCGGTCGAATACCTCGCGGAGAAGAAATACGGCGCGGTCGATCGGTGATAGTTTTTCGAGAAGCAACATGAACGCCGTGCCGAGCGAGTCGGACAACGCGGCGGCATCACCGGGAGATGAAGGGTCGCCGATCAACGGCTCGGGCAGCCACATGCCGACGTAGTCCTCGCGCTGCCGTTGCGCGGAGCGGAGCTGATCGATGCAGTAGCGGGTGAGCGTGGAAATGAGCCAGGCCTTGGGCGTTTGCACGGTGGCGTGGTCCTGTTTTTGCCAGCGAAGAAAGGTCTCCTGCACGGCGTCCTCGGCTTCCACGACGCGGCCCAGCATCCGGTAGGCGATGCCGAAGAGAAGCGAGCGGTGTTCGGTGAAGAGAGAGGACAAACGTGAGGAGCTTGGGCGGTGGGCGGGAGACGTCAGCTTGAATTACGGAGCCACTGTTTCGATGGACGGGCGAAAACCGACGCCGAAGCGATTCCATGCGTTGATGGTCGCCACGAGGAGCGTGAGGGCGGCGACCTCGAACTCGGAGAATTCGGCGCGGACCAGGGCGAAATCGGCATCCGTGACAGGGCCGCTGGACAAGCGCGTGAGGACTTCGGCCCAGTGGAGCGCGGCGCATTCGCGGGGCGTGAAGAGATTCGTCTCGTGCCAGGCGGAGAGGAGGTTGAGGCGTTGTTCGGATTCGCCGTGGGCGCGAGCTTCGCAGGAATGCATGTTCATGCAATAAGCGCAGTTGTTGATCTGCGAAACGCGCAGATTGATGAGAAAATGCAGACCGGGATCGATGCCGGCGGAGCTGCCGAGCTGCGAGAGATCGAGCATGCTTTGCATGAGGGCGGGGGCGACGGCCCAGTGATCCATGCGAGGCTGGACGCGGGAACGCGGGGTGGATGTTGAAGCGGAGGTGGACGGGGGTGTGGGCTGTGTGTGTTGAGTGGTCATCACTCAACCAGACGAAATGGGGTCTCGGTTTGTGACAGGCTCGGGAAACGAAGTTTTTATCCTAGGAAAATGGTCCAAAGGACAATTTTGGAGCGCCTCCGCAGAGCTCCCGTGGACGCGGACGGCGGCTGATGCCGCTGGATGGGAGATGAAGACTGCCCGAGTAAGACTGAAACGAGGACGCGCAGAGGACGCGAAGTCGGCTGGTGGCCGGATCTTCGCGTCTCGGCGCCTTAGCTTTAACTCACGGGGCTTCGTCGTGCGGTTTTTCGATGTTGGGCAGGAACGCGGTGAGCAGGCCGATCAGCGGGAGGAAGGCGCAGATTTGGAACACGTGGTTGATGCTGGTCATGTCGGCGACCTTGCCGAGGACGGCGGAGCCGATGCCGGCGACACCAAACGCGAGGCCGAAGAACAGGCCGGCGACCATGCCGACTTTGCCGGGCATCAACTCCTGCGCATACACCAGGATCGCGGAGAACGCCGAGGCGAGTATCAAGCCGATGAATACGCTCAGCACCGCGGTGGTTCCGAGGCTGGCGTGCGGGAGCCACAGCGAAAACGGCGCGACACCGAGGATCGAGGCCCAGATGACGCGTTTGCGGCCGATGCGATCACCGATGGGCCCGCCAGCAATCGTGCCGACCGCGACGGCGGCGAGCAGGATGAACAGGTGGTATTGCGCGCTTTGCATCGAGAGATTGAAGCGGTCCATGAGGTAGAACGTGTAGTAGCTGGTGAGCGACGACAGGTAGACGTATTTGGAAAAGGTGAGCGCGATGAGCACGCACACCGCAAAAATCACCCGCCGGCGCGGCAAGGTGGCCGCGACGACCGAGGACGGTTGTCCGGCGACCGCTCGCGATTTGCGCTGGAGGCGGTGTGGGTTGGCGCGGTGCCATTTGCCGATCTGCCACAGGACGACAACGCCGAGCAGCGCGAGAATGGAGAAGGCGAGGACGGAGCGTTGTCCGTGAGGCACGACGATCAACGCGGCAAGCAAAGGCCCGATGGCGCTGCCGGCGTTGCCGCCCACCTGGAAGAGCGACTGGGCAAGGCCGCGGCGTTTGCCGGCGGCCATGAAGGCGATGCGCGAGGCCTCGGGATGGAAAACGGCCGAGCCACCGCCGATCAGCGCGGCGGCGATGAGGATGTGCGCAAAGTCGCCGGCATAGGCCAGGGCGATGAGTCCGATGAGCGTGAGGCCCATGCCGATGGGCAACGAAAACGGCATCGAACGCTTGTCGGTCCACCAGCCGACGAGCGGCTGCAGGAGCGAGGCGGTGACTTGAAACGTGAAGGTGATGAGGCCGAGTTGCGTGAAGCTCAGCTGGTAGCTGTCTTTCAACATCGGGTAGATGGAAGGCAGCAGCGCTTGGATGGTGTCGTTGAGCAGGTGCGAGAAACTGATGGTGAACAGCACCGCAAAAACGGTGTTGGTCGCGGCGGCTTTCGCGGGACTCTCGGCGACGGTGGCAGGTGACGTTTGCATAACGTGAGCCGGGCATAATCCACCGGCCTGCCGGGCGGCTCAAATCCGTGCCTTGGTGTTAACCGGCCTCTTGCTGGTATTTTTCTCTGCTCTTAGCGCGGAAGGCGGCAGGCGTCAGTTTTTCGTAGCGCCGGAAAAACCGGCTGAAATATGACGGATCCTTGAAGCCGAGTTTGTAGCCGATTTCGGATACGCTGAGGTCGGAGTGAAGCAGTTGACGTTTGGCCGAGAGCAGACGGCGAAGGCGGATGTGTTCGCCGGCAGGGCGGCCGGTGGTGTCGCTGATCACGTCGTTGAGGTGGTTGATGCTCACGCCGAGCTCGCGCGCGTAGGGAGTGAGCGTGGGCCATTCGAGGAAGTGCTTTTCGACGGCGAGTTGAAAGCTGCGCACGAGGGCAGTGGCGCGGGGCGCGGACGGACGGTCGGTCTGAGCGGCGTGGAGGCGGCTGGATTTGACGACGAGAATACGCAGCAGGGCGCGCAAGACTTCGGCGGCGTTGGGGCGAGCCTGGTCATACTCGGACTGAAGCTCCCGGAAGAGCGCGATAATCTCGGCTTCGTTGGCGGGTTGAAGCGCGATCCATTGCCTGACGTCGGTCGGGAAGAAAAAAGGGAAATCGAGCAGCAGTTGCGTCGCAGAGTCGGAGCCCGCGTCAAAAAAATCGCGGGTGAACGACACGATGGTTCCGCGCATGCCGGCGTCGGGTTTCACGGTGTGAACCTGGCCGGGCGTGATGAACAGCAAGGTGAGCCCGTGAATCGGTTCTTCGTGGAAATCGTGCATCACGCGACCGGAACCCCAGAGCAGGGAGACTTGGAAGAAATCGTGGTAATGCGGCTCAAGCCGGTCGGGCTCGGCGGCGGTCGATTCCTCGTAGGCCATCGCGACAAAGCCTTCCGCGCGCAGCGAGGCGCGACCGTAAGGGATCATGCCGATGGCGGGAACGGTGCGACGTTTCATGAACGAAGGCTCGGGGGCGGTGGCCGCGGCGGGGTGATCAGGTGCGTTGCGCCAACGCGTCGTGCGCGCGGAGCAAGGCGGCTTCGAGCTCATCCTTTTTGATGGGCTTGCTCAGATAATCATCCATGCCGGCGCGGGCGCAGGCTTGCGCGTCGCCTTCCATGGCGTTGGCGGTGAGGGCGATGATCCACGGTGTGGGCGTCGTTGGTGTAGCCGAAGCGCGGATACGCCGGGTGGCTTCGTGGCCGTCCATCTCGGGCATCTGCACATCCATGAGGATGATGTCGTAGGGGCGTTGCTGGAGAGCGGTGAGCACCTCCAGGCCGTTGGCGGCGACGTCGGCCCGGTAGCCCAAGCGCGAGAGCATGTGGAGGGCGACCTTTTGATTCACGGAGTTATCTTCAGCGAGGAGGATGCGCTCGGCATGAACCTCGCCGGCGACCGGCGGAGGCGTGATCGTTTCCGCAGGGACAATGCCGGTGTCGGACGCGCCGAGCAGCTTGGCGATGACGGCGAAGAGTTGGGGTGCCTTGAGCGGTTTGGTGAGGCTGGCGGCGAAGAGGCCGGGGGAGTCCATCTCGGGATGGCTGCCAATGGACGAGAGCAACACGAGCGGAAGGTCGGCGCGACCCGGTAGCTGACGGATTTCGCGGGCGAGCATGAGTCCGTCCATGCCGGGCATCTGCATATCGAGAACGGCGATGTCGAAGCGTTGACCGCCGCGGAGGCTCTCCAGGCACTCGGGGCCGTTGGTGACGATGGTGGCGAACATGCCCCACTTGTGGGCGAGCGTCGAAAGGATGCGGCGACTCGTCTCGCTGTCATCGACGACGAGGAGATGTTTGCCGCGCATCTGGAGTTGATCGGTGGCGAGGTAGGACTTGGGGCCGGGCGCAATCCATTCGGCGGGCAGCGTAAACAGGAATGTCGAGCCCTTGCCGGGGGCACTTTCGAGCCACATGCGTCCGCCCATCATCTCGGCGAGGCGTTTACTGATGGCGAGACCGAGGCCGGTGCCGCCGTATTTGCGGGTGGTGGACGAGTCGACCTGTGTGAACGAAGTGAAGAGGCGGCCCTGGGCTTCGAGCGGGATGCCGATGCCGGTGTCGCGCACGGCGAAGAGCAGGTTCTTGTTCGTGGAATCGCCGGGGTGGACGCGCACGGAAACGGTGACCTCGCCGCGCTCGGTAAACTTGAGGGCGTTGCCCACGAGGTTGACGAGGATTTGACGAACGCGGGTGATATCGCCGCGCACCTCGGCCGGCACGCCGTCGGCAATTTCGTAGAGTAGATCGATGTTCTTGCGCGCGGCGGGCGGGGCGAACAGGTCGAGTGTGCTCTCGATGCAGTCGTGGATGCTGAACACCTCGGATTCCAGGTCCATGTGGCCGGACTCGATCTTGGAGAAGTCGAGGATGTCGTTGATCAACGACAGGAGGCTTTCGCCGCTCACGCGGATGATCTCTGCGAACTCCTTTTGCTCGCGGGACAACGGTGTATCCATAAGCAACGACGTCATGCCGATGACGCCGTTCATAGGCGTGCGGATCTCGTGGCTCATCATCGCGAGGAACTGGCTCTTGGCGACGTTGGCCTCCTCGGCGCGCGCGGCCGCGAGGCGGGCGGTCTCGGCGGTTTCGGCGAGAAGCGTGTTAAGTTCCTCGGCGGCGTGACGGGCTTCCTGGAGATCGGTGATATCGGCGAGCACGCCAAACCACACCTTGGTGCCATCGGGCCGCACGGTGGGCGAGGAGCGGGCGTTGATCCAGCGATCGGTGCCGTCGGGGCGGTGGATAAGAAATGTGCCCTGCCACGGCGCGGTGGCGGCGACAGCTTTCTCCAGGTCGATGTAAACGCGTTCTTGAAACGCGGCGTCCACGGATTCGTAGAGACGCGCAGGATGGGCGATGATGTCGGCGGGATCGCGACCGAAGAGGTCACGAAAACCCGCGCTCAAAAAGACAAATGAACGCGTGTCGTCGGGCGCGACCTCGAATTGGAAAAACACGCCGGGCGCGTGCGTCGTGAGGGCAACGAGACGTTGCTCGTTGGCCTGGAGTTTTTGTTCGGCGGCCTTGCGTTCGCTGATGTCGCTTTCGATGGCCATGAAGCCGCTGAACGCCCCGTCGGCATCGCGCAGAGGCTGGACTTCAATGTGGAGCCAGTGGGTGCCACCGTGTTTGTGGTAGTTGAGGATTTCCACGTTGAAACCCTGCCGCGAAACGACGCCGCGCCGCATGATCTCGACGGCTTCCGGATCGGTCAGCGGGCCTTGCAAAAACGAACCCGGACTGCGCCCTTTGGCCTCCTCCAAAGTATAGCCGGTGATGCGCGTGAACCCGCCGTTGACCCATTCGATGCGGCCCTGTGCGTCACAGATGATGACGGCGTTGCTGGTATGGTCAGCGACCATGGCGAGGCGGCGGGCCTCGGCTTCGGTTTCGCGGAGACTGGAGGTCATCTCGCGAGCGAGTTGAAGCGCGCGGCTTCGGCTGAACCCGAGGGCGAGCACCACGCCGGCGAGCAGCAAGGTGATCGCGGCACCGCCGAGGCCGATCAACGCGGGCACGGTGCGTTGGATCGTGAGTTCGAATTTCGACGTGGAGGCGACGACGAGGGACCAGCTCCGCCCGCCGATATAAAGGGGAATAACACGATGGAAGACCCGTTTTTTACCGTCGTTTGCACGGGTGAGGGCGGACTCTGACGGCGGAGCGAGCGCCAGTTCGTCGTCGCCTTGCAGAAGGAGCCGGCCGAGCGCATCGGGCGGGCCTTCGAAGATCTGCACCTCGAGGAACTCCTCGGTGAAATCCATCACATCGGAGAACATTTCCTCCAATGCGATCGGCGCGTAAACGAGTCCCCACAGCGCGGCCTCGCGCTCGGCGGGCGTTTTGGGATCGGTGCCGTTCCGGTAAACGGGCAGCAGGTAAAGGAAGCCCGGCTGGGTGTCCGCACCGGCCACGGTTTCCTGCACCAGCATAATACGCGGAGTGAGCGTGGGTTCGCCCGTGCGGGTGGCGCGTTCGATGGATTCGCGGCGGGCGGGCTCGCTACCGACGTCGAAACCCCACGCCTTGCGGTGTGGAGCGAGCGGCTCGATGAATTTGACGATGTAGTGGTCCTGCGTGTTCCCGACGGGCGTCACGGCGGTGGTGACGTTGAAGTCGGGCGCGTCGTCGGCGCGTTCCTCGGCGATAAATGTATTCAGATCCTCGTGACGCACACGCTGGATAAAACCGAAGCCCAGCACGCCGGGGAATTCGCGGTGAAAATCGCGCGATTCCACATAGCCGCGAAACTCGCCGCGTTGCACGGATTTGCTGGCTGCGTAAACGCCACGCGCGCCACGGAGGCCGGAGAGTGGAAGATCGGCGCGGCGCGTGAGATCGCGGGACACGCGCTCGGCGAGCCGGTCGAAGCGGTCATGGGCCTGATCGAGATAGGCTTGGCGCGCCTGATGGGCGGCCCAGGCGGAGGCGATAAGACCCGCGACAACGATGCAGACGGCGGGAATCCATGCGATGCGCTGCTGGCGGCTGTCGGGAGGCGTGGACCGGTTGTAGGCGTGTTTGAAGGCGACAATGCACCGCCATAACACGAGGGGGCCGGCGAGGATGACCAATAGAGCAGCGTCGACGCAGATCGCGAAAAAGCCGGTGGAGCCGGGCGCAACCAACGGAAGCAGAAACAGAACAAGGACCTCTATCACCGCCAAAATGACAAGAAGCTCCGCAAACAGCCGATACGTGTTCAAGGGGCGTTGCATGGGGTGGATGAAACCTATCCGAGGCGACTGGGTTGTCACGCACGCACACAAAAAAGGCGGACCTCAAAAAGGTCCGCCTCGCGGGGCACGAGACGCGCTTCGATACGTATCCGCAGATCGTCGCGCGTGAGTCGTTGCGGCCTAAGATTTAGGCAACGGTGAGCTTGACCGGGATGTTGCCCTTGGTGGCGTGCGAGTAAGGGCACACGACGTGGGCTTGCTCAACGAGTTTCTCGGCGGTGGCGCGGTCGACACCGGGGATGGTGATGGTGAGGGCAACTTCGATACCGAAGCCCTGGCCATCATCACGGGGGCCGATACCGACCTCGGCGGACACGGTGGTCTCGGCGGGGATCTTCACGCTGGATTTGCCGGCGGCGAACTTGAGGGCGCCAAGGAAGCACGCGGAATAACCGGCGGCGAAAAGCTGCTCGGGGTTGGTGCCGGTGGCGCCGTTGCCGCCGAGTTCCTTTGGCGTGGTGAGGGTGACAGCGAGCACGCCATCGGCGGATTTAGAGGAGCCTTCGCGGCCGCCAGTGGAGGTTGCTTGAGTGGTGTAGAGAACTTTCATGGACAGAATTTAAGGGGATCGAATGAAACGAAACGCTGAGTGTGGGGATCAAGTGTCGCGGCGCAATGCGGCGGATTGATTTTTAAGCCACTCGATCTCTACGGGGAAAACCGTGTGGGCGGAGCCGGGGAAGATGTGCGTGGTGACCTGCGCATTGAACGCGGTGAGGGCGGTGGCGCTGTGCTCGACGTGCTCAAGCGGGATGTGGGCGTCGCGTTCGGCGCAACCGAGCAGGATCGGGGTGCCGAGGAGATCCACGCAGTTCCTCGTGGTGTCGGTCGGGCCGATGAGCGCACCACTCAGGCCGGCGACAAAAGCGTAGCGCCGCGGATGACGCGCAACGTATTCGAGCGCCAAGCACGCGCCTTGGGAAAATCCGACCAGTGCGATGCGTTCGGACGGGATGCCGGCGGCGAGCGCTTCGTGAACCAACGTGTCGATGGTCGCAAGTGCGCTGGAGAGCCACGGTTCGTTTTGCGCGGGCGGGACGAGAAAACGGTGTGGATACCACGTGCTGTTGGCGGCGTGGGGCGCGAGGTAGGCGAAGTCGTCCGAGGCGAAAACCTCAGTGAGGCCGGCAATGTCTTCGGCGGAGGAGCCGCGTCCGTGAAGGAGGATCACGGCGCCTTGTGCGTTCGCGAGCGGGGCGCCGAAACGGAGGGAGTGGGAGGCGTCGTGGAGGTGCATGGTGGGGAGACGTAGCAGTGGTGAGTAGCGAGCAGACGGAACGGATAAGAAGCGGGCGAGGGGCGGGTGTGAGTGGCGCGATGCATGCGACTCACTCCCCGCTACTCGCTGCTTCAGGTTACTTGGCGGCCAGTTTGGCGGCGATTTGAGCGGTGTGTTTGCCTTGGAAGCGGGCGATGGCGAGTTCGTTGGCGGAGGGCTGGCGGCTGCCATCGGCACCGGCAAGGACACCTGCGCCGTAGGGAGAACCGCCGGTCACGTCGTCCATCTGGCTGAGTTCTTTCGCCGCGTAAGGGACGCCCACGACGACCATGCCGTGGTGGAGGAGGAACGTGTGCATGCTGACGAGCGTGGTTTCTTGTCCGCCGTGCTGCGTGCCGGTGGAGACGAACACGCCGGCGGGTTTTCCGATGAGCGCGCCCTTGGCCCAGAGTCCGCCGGTGGAATCGAAGAAGGCCTGGAGTTGCGCCGAGGCGCTGCCGAAACGCGTGCCGGAGCCGAAGAGGAGTCCATCGGCATCGGTGAGGTCGGCGGGCTTGGCGACGGGGATGTGCGCGAAGGTTTTCTTGGCGTCGGTGGCGCCCATCTTGGCGATGACTTCGGCGGGGAGCGTCTCGGCGACTTGGAGGATTTCGACCTCGGTGCCGGGCACGGAGCGCGCACCTTCGGCGAGGGCTTCGGCGAGTTGATAGACGTGGCCGTAAAGGCTGTGGAAAACGATTTTGATTTTGGTGCTCATGAGTGATGACGGATTGAGGTGACGAGTGGTAAGTCGCGGGTGGCGACTAGTGAGGAGGTGACGTAACCTTATCGGGTTACGGAGATTGGTGGGAGGAGTTTCTCGATCTGGGCGCGGGCGCGTTCGAACTGAACGGGCAACTTGAGGGCGGTTCCGAGCGACTCGACAGATTCATCGACGGGAAAGCCGGGCGTAGCCGTGGCGATTTCGAAGAGGATGCCGCCGGGCTCGCGATAGTAGATGGAATTGAAATACTGGCGGTCGCGCACGTCGGAGACGTGGTAACCCGCGGCGTGGAGGCGGTTCTGCATGGTGAGCTCGGTCGCGTCATCGGGCACGCTGAAGGCGATGTGGTGAACGGTGCCAGCGCCGCCGACGCCGGGGGCGAGGTCGGAGCTGGCGATGAGATCGATGTAATGACCGGAGCCTCCGCCTGCGGCGGACTCGAAGCGGGTGCGGTTGCCTTCGCGTTTGACGAGCCGGTAATCCATCGAGGCCGTGATGAGTTTTTCGGTGTTCGCGCCGAGGCGGACCGAGAGTTCGGCGGTGTGCATGCCGCGGAGCGCGTGGGCGGCATCGACGCCGTTGCCCAGCCAGCCGGTGCGGCTGTCGTTGGCGACGGCGACGATCTCGATGGGGATTCCATCAGGATCGGCGAAGGCGAGAACCTCTTCGCCGAAGCGGGTGCGGATCTCAGAAGTAACGTGCCGAGCCTGCAGGCGGTTTTGCCAAAAGCTGAGCGAGTCCGCAGGGGCGGAGAAGACGATGGCGGTGGCCTGACCGGCACCGACGCGACCGCGAGCTTCGTGGCCCGGCCAGTAGAAGAACGTGATGATGCTGCCGGGCGAACCGGTTTCGTCGCCGTAGTAGA
>JBEVND010000424.1:0-3144 GCA_040508285.1 Rariglobus sp.
CGGCCATCGAGAGGAAGGGGCCACGACGACGGATTTGGAGCACGATTTCACGCGCGAGCGAATCGATCTCGGCCGGGGTCAAGTTGATGACGCCCGTCCATGCATTAACGGTATTGCCGTCGCGAGAGTTGGATACACGGCCGGTTTGGAAAAGCGTGCGGGCGAATGGAGCGGTGAGATTCGCTGGCGCCGTTTCATCACCGACGGGAACTTCCTTAAGTCCGGCGAGAACGGCTTTCCATGCGTCGACGGAAGTGGAGTTTATGTTGAGCGCTCCCTCGACAAGCAGGTTTTTAGAGGCCGAGCGGCTGTCGGCGCGGAAGCCGGCAGGATCATTCCAAGCTACGCTGGAGGTCGAACGGAACGGGCGGTTCCGGTTATTGATAAGACGCCCCGTGGTGAAATCGAAGGCACCGGTTGCGGGAAAAGTGGAGAAGTAGAATCGATCCTGGAGAGCGTCGTTGAGGAGGTAGGAACCATCATACTGGAAGCCCATGCCGCCGTCCCCATCGACCACTTTTTGGCGGATGATAAAGGGGTTGGGGTAGGAATTGCCGATAGGATAGTTGGGCAGAAACGAGTGGTTGCTGGTGGCGAGTCGTTCGGCCCAAGTCGGCTTGGTCCAATCGTTGCGCGTGATGTGGCCTGTGGCGTTAAAGTGGCGCAGTTGCGCGATGGAAGCGGGGGGGTGATTGGCACGCGGAACGTCGTAGAGGATGTTTACCAGCCCGGCATCCCCGACGAGCGCGGGTGGGATCACCGTTCCGTCGAATCCATCGCCGGTGTTAAAAATTCCCCAGCGAACCTGGGAGGGATCGGTGGGATCGCGCCACAAGAGATGGGATTGGATGAACTCGTTGGGTGTGTCGTTGCCGGCGAGGCTGGAGGCACCGTTTTTAACGCGAGTGCGTGCCCAGGAGATAGCGATGTCCTTCTGGCCGGTGCCGTTTGGATTGGTGCCGAAGGAAGAGTAGGCGGCGTTTTCCACGATCAGGCCGCGGTAGTTGACCTGATAAAGAGGTGACTGCTGGCTGGCGGCAACATTGCTGGCGTCGTGGATGAAGACACTGAGACCGCCTCCGTGGCGAAGCTCGGACGAAAAGGGATAAACCAGAATGGTGTCGCTGGCCGAGTCGGCCGCGTAGGTGTGGGGAACCAGGTGTCGGATGAGGGTCTCGTCGCCGAGTGTATCCGTATAGTTGCTACTAAAGAGTTTGAAGGCGACCATGCCGTTGTCGCTCACGAGGGCGGCATGGGTGGCGGGGGCGTCGGCAATTTTCTTGGTGGTGTCGAAAGTGAGGACGTTGGCCGGGTTAAAATCGGGCACCATGTTCACGGTGAGGTTACGCTGGGCGGCCGCTGTGGCGGGAATGGTCGTTGTGGCGTTCTCCAAGGTGAACACGTAAGCTCGCCCGGCTTCCATGCGGGGGGCCTTGATCGTGAATTTCACCTCACCCAAAGCGCCATTGGGAAGGCCTACGCTGGTAGTTGGGTAAACCTTCGGGCTGCTCGTCGGAAAGGGAAAGTCCGAGCTTTGGGGGTTTTCCGGGTCTGTAGGATGAAGCCCGTAGTAAAGGCGAACACGCCCCATATCGCCGCTAACCGAGCGAAGCACGTAATCCTGCGCTTCGAGGTCGACGTTGTAAGGGTTGGCGAGAACCGCGACGGGGATGATGTCCAACCAGATGTTATTGGTGCGGTCGACTGCGCCGTCGGCTGGTGGTGTGCCGGCCATGCGTAGTTTGTAGAAAAGCTTAACTTGGACCAAAAGTGGATAAATGCCGTGTTGCGTAGGCGTGTGCAGGCGTGGACGGACGACGTCGGCGGCAACAAAGCTGCCAGCTGCCAGCGTGCTCGTCGCGGCGGTGTTGTTACCGAGGTTATGATAAGACCAGAGCTGCTCCCATGTCGCGCTGTGTTTAAAGATGTCCATGGTCGAGGCGACGCTGTTGCCCGAGAATGCGCCGGAAGGGAGCAGCAAGACGGGTGGCTGGGTCGCATAGCCAGTGGCGGCAGTGGACAGAATACGGTTATACGCCGTAGCGCCTGTATTCGGGGCGAAACCGGCAGGCAGCGCAGCCAGGGCGGTGTGCAACGCGTTCAGGTTGGGGCGGGTCAGCAGGTAGGATAAATCATGCTTGAGGCCGCCTTTTTTGGCATCGGCAAGGACACCGCGCGACGTAACCGAAAAGTCGTGCCAGCGTTTTTGAAGCTGGGATTGTAGGACGCTCGAGTTTTGGACCGAGGAAAGTTGAGCGGGCACGAAGACCTTGAGCAGGTCAGGGTTGTTGGCCAAGGCGGTTTTGAATGGACCAAAACCCCGGTCATCGTCGGTGGACGCACCGGGCAGGGTCACAGCTTCGAGAGCGGGGCGTTGGGCCGATTGAAGGCGGGTGCGATCGGCGTCTGCGGTCCCTTCGCTCGCGTAAGCATCGACGATGTTGGCACGGGCCTTAACGCCTTCATCACCTACCCACCAAGCATAGTGACCCACGGTGGTCGCGGCGCCCGTGGTTCCGGGGATGCCTGCTGATTTGATCTCGCGTTGGGGGGCGGTGACAAACCGCTCGACGTGTGCGCTCGTGGTGGCCCCGGTGGTCCGAGGACCCACCAATAGGCGATGCTTTGTGCCTGTGGGGCCTTCGATGGTGTCGTCGGTAGCCTTGGACGTAATCGCAAGGTTTGTGACGACTGTCTGTGGGGTAAACGTATTGGTCTCCTCGTTGCCGCTCACGAGCCAGGATTGGAGTGTGGCGATGGGGTTTGCATCGACAGGAGTGTCGGCAGCGGAGGTCACGTCCGTGGTGTTGCCGTTTTTCCAAGCGCCCGTCCAACGACGGTTACGGGAGGCGCGCCAATAGGTGTCGATATTATCCAGCGCGGTGGCGGTGGCAGCGATCCGAGTGGACGTCGAGGTGCCCGCTGCCGTCAGGTTTTGTCCGGATGCAGGGTCGGCGCTGGGATAAGTGGCCGGCGCTGCCACTGTGGCGAGAGGCTGGAGATCGGCGGTGGCCGTCACGCGTTGGTCGGGGCCGGTGTGCTTCTGGAGCTGGCCGATGGCGATATTGAGCGCCATGAGGGCATTCTGGCGGGCTTGGGCGAGGGACTGGTTGTTGCCGGCGACCTGAGTTTCGACGCGGGTGA
>JBEVND010000462.1:0-5906 GCA_040508285.1 Rariglobus sp.
GCTGGGGTTCGAGCACGAGCCTGCCGCCCACGGTCGCGTTGATCATGTTGTTCATCGGCGGAGCGCTTCTCGCGCTCGCGTGGGCCGAACACAACCAGCGTCACCGCGCGACTCCCGTGTGGTTGCCCATCCCCGTGATCATCGCGTGCGGCACGTTCACGGTGATTTTCTGGGCCGGCCTGCGCGAACGCGAAACCGCCTACCTCGGCACCAACGCCCAGATCGCGATCAACGCGTTTGCGAGCAACATCAATTTGGAATTCGAACGTCAGGCCGCGACCCTCGAGCGCATGGCGCGCCGTTGGAATAACGACAGCGCTCCGGCGGTCTGGGAATCCGATGCGGTGACCTGGATCGTGGACGCCCCAGGCGCTCAATCGCTTTCGCGCATCGCGACCGATGGCAGGACGTCATGGTATTACCCGCACTCCGGGAACGAAAGCCTCATCGCCTTTAACCAAATGAGCGAGGCGGAGCGCCGCATCACGCTCGAAACGGTCAACAGCACGGGCACGCCCCACATCACCAGCACGCTGGAAATCGCCGGACGTGGTCTGGGTTTTGTTATTTACGCTCCGATTTACCGCTCCAGCCAGCTTTCAGGCTACATCGGTGCCGAGTTTACTTACCAACGCTTCCTCGAAGCCCTCGATCAACGGCTCAAGCTCAGTCCCAGCCACCGTTGCGCGGTGTATCTGGGATCTGACATCATTTATTCTTCGATCAAAGCCGGCGCACCGGCCCGCGACAACCCGCGCGCGCTCGAATCCGTTTTCACCCTTCAAAACCGGCGCATCCGCGTCGTCATGGAGCCGACCGACGAATACGTCAGCCACAACCGCCGTTTCCTCCCGGAGCTCTCGCTCGCCGCCGGCTTGGGCATCACGATCTTGCTCGGCTTGAGCATCCATCTCGCCCGCGCCGCCCGCGCCAGCTTGGGCGCCGTGGAGACGACCAATCGACTGCTCCTCGAGGAAAACGAAGAGCGCCGCCGCGTTGAAGAGATGCTCAAGGTCTCCGATGAGCGGCTGCGCCTCGCCCTCGATGCGACCGTCATCGGTATCTTCGAATGGGACTGTGCGGCCAACACCCTCCACTACAGCACCGGTCTCTGGGCCATGCTGGGTTTGCCGCCCGGTAACGAAGCGTCCACGCCCGAAGCGTGGCAGGCGTTGATCCATCCCGACGACTTGTCCGCCTACCAAACTTCGATGCAGACGCAGCTCAGTGGAGCCCGCTCGTTCATCGATCCCGAATATCGCGTGCGCACCGTCACCGGCGAATGGCGCTGGCTCTACATGCGTTCGAAGACCGTGGGTTACTCCGAAGCCGGCGTGCCCATGCGTATTGTGGGAACATTACAAGACGTCACCGCCCGTCACGAAGCCGAGCAAGCGTTGCTCTCCAGTCAGGCCACCGCGCGCAAACTCTCCCTCGTGGCCAGCCGCACGGACAACCTCGTGCTCATTGTCACGCCCAACGGCAACATCGAGTGGGTCAACGACTCCTTCGAGCGCGTCATGGAGTATCCGATCGTCGAGGTCGTCGGTCGCAATCCCACCACCTTCATGGTCGGCCCCGAGACCAACCCGAGCACCATCCGCCGCATCAAGGCCGCACTTGCTCAGGGCGAAGGTATCTCGACCGATATCGTCAACTACTCGAAGTCCGGTCGCAAATATCACCTCCACCTCGAAATCCAGCCGGTGCGTAACGAGCGAGGCGTCTTGGAAAACTTCATCGCGATCGAGGCCGACATCACCGCGCGCGTCGAAACCGAGAACGCCCTCCGCCGCGCCAAGGCCGAGGCCGACACCGCCTCGCGCGCCAAGAGCGATTTCCTCGCCTCGATGTCGCACGAGATCCGCACGCCCATGAACGGCGTCATCGGCATGACCAGCCTGCTGCTCGAAAGTGCGCTCAACCACGAGCAACGTGACTCGGTTAACACTATCCGCACCAGCGGCGAGGCCCTGCTGACCATCATCAACGACCTGCTCGATTTCTCCAAGATCGAGTCGGGCAAACTTGATCTCGAACACCAGCCGTTCGAGCTCGCCAATTGCATCGAGGAAACACTGGACCTCTTCGCCGGCCAGGCCGCAGCCCGCCGCATCGAGGTGGCGCACCACATCGATGCCGATGTGCCGACCGTCGTCCTCGGCGACGTCAACCGCCTGCGTCAGGTGCTCTCCAATCTCGTTAACAACGCGATCAAGTTCACGCCCAAGGGCACCGTCACGCTCACCGTCGCGCTGGCTTCGCCCGAACAGATTTCGCAGCCGCTTCGCGCCAACCACACCCTGCTTTCAATCAGCATTCGCGACAGCGGCATCGGCATCCCGCCCGAGCGCCTCGACCGCCTCTTCAAACCGTTTTCCCAAGTCGATTCCTCGACCACGCGCAAATATGGCGGCACCGGGCTCGGTCTCGTCATCTGCCATCGCCTTTGCGGGCTCATGGGCGGTGACATCAAAGTGGAAAGCGTGGCGAACGAAGGCTCCACGTTTAACTTCACCGTCCAGATCGAGGCCACCGTCTCCGAACCGCCGGCCGTCAAGTTGCCCGAAGCACTCACCAAGGGCGCGGTGCTCTGCGTCGACGACAACATCGTCAACCTCCGTCGCCTCACCGCGTTCTTCGACGCTTCCAATATAGCCGTGATTTCCGCGGACACGGTGGAAGCCGCCCTCGACATCCTCGGCAACACGCGTCCCATCGCCGCCGTGATCGATCTCGAGTTGCCGCAAGCTCCAGGAACGGCCCCGCTGCACGAGATCCTTATCGAAGCAGGCGTGCCGATCATCGGTCAGCTGGCCACCGGTGCTGCCGCCGCGCCCGCGTGGACCGAAAAAGTCCGTTTCGCCGCCGTCCCGCGTCCGCTTCGCACGCTCGCCCTCGTGCGCGCCTTCCACACGATTTTCCCGTCCAACATTTCCATCCCGGCCACCAACGCGACTCGCGACTTGTTCGACCTCGCCACACGCATCCCGCTCAACGTGCTGCTGGTCGAAGACAATCCCGTTAACCAAAAAGTAGCCCTTCGCTTCCTCGAACGTCTCGGCTATCGCGCCGACGCCGTCGCCAACGGCATCGAAGCCATCAACGCGATCGGCGCGCACAACTACCAGCTCGTGTTCATGGATCTGCAAATGCCCGAGATGGACGGCTTCGAGGCCACCCGTCACATCCGCCGTAATCTCCCGCAACACCGCCAGCCCTGCATCATCGCGCTCACGGCCAATGCGCTCCAGAGCGACCGCGACCTGTGCCTTGCCGCCGGCATGAACGACTTCATCACCAAACCCATCAAGCTGGCCGATATCACCGACACGATTCGCCGCCACTTCGGCACGACAACCAAACCGGTTGCCTGATCTCAGCGCAAAATCTGCGCATACCCAGCCAAGCCGCACGCAGCCCGCGCGCGGTTTTTTTGCGAACATGGCCCAGCTCGCTTCCCACCCCGCGAGCGCCCACCCGCCATGATCCACGCACCCACCGACTCCGAGCTGTCCGAACTCTTTTGCCCCGACGAAACCGCCCTCGATCTCGACCTCATTCGCAAATACGCCGTCGCCGGCCCGCGTTACACCTCCTACCCGCCCGCCACCGTCTTCACTCCCGCCTTCGACGACGCCGACGCGCAACGCGCCATCGCGCTCGACAACGATACCACCGTCCCCGGTGCCGCGCCCGATGCACCGCTCTCCGTCTACATTCACCTGCCGTTCTGCGAGGCGCTGTGTTGGTATTGCGGCTGCAACAACATCATCACCCGCGATCATTCCGCCGCCGACGCGTATCTCGACCACCTCGCCACCGAGATTGCCCTCACCGCCGCACGGATCCGCCCCGACCGTCTGGTCACCCAACTTCATCTCGGCGGCGGCACGCCAACGTTCCTTTCGCCCACTCAACTGCGACGGCTCGGGCGCATCGTTCGCGACCACTTCACGTTTCACCCTCACGCCGAGATCGGCGTGGAGATCGACCCGCGCCACCTCACGGCCGCGCAAGTCGAAGCCTTGGTCGAGCTCGGCCTGAATCGCGCCTCGCTCGGCGTGCAGGACACCAACCCCGCCGTGCAACTCGCCATCCACCGGATCCAGCCGCATGCCACCAATGTCGCCGCGGTTGCCCTGCTACGCGCGGCCGGCGTCCACTCGATCAGCTTCGACCTCATTTACGGCTTGCCGCTGCAAACCGCCGACTCGTTTTCCCGCACGCTCGATGACGTGCTGTCGCTTGCTCCCAGTCGTCTCTCACTCTTCAGCTACGCGCACATTCCTTGGCTCAAGCCCGCGCAGCAAATCTTCGAAAAGCTCCAGCAGCTCCCCGCGCCCGAGGCCAAGCTCGCGCTCTTTGCGCTCGCCCGACACCGACTCACCGCCGCCGGCTACGTGGACATCGGCCTCGACCACTTCGCCCTGCCCGACGACGAACTCACCGTCGCCCAACGCAACGGCACGCTTCATCGCAACTTCCAGGGCTACAGCACCCATCGCGGCGCATCGCTCTACGCGTTTGGACTCTCCGCCATCTCGTCCACGCCCGGCTCCTATCGGCAAAACGTCAAAACCCTCGACGCCTACCGCGACGCCCTCGCCGCCGGTCGCCTGCCCATCGAACGCGGACTCATCCTCACGCCCGAAGACCAACGCCGGCGCACGCTGATCATGCGCCTCATGTGCGATCGGCGCCTCGATTATACCGCGCTCAGTCGTGAATTGGGCATCGATTTCCCGTCCACCTACGCCCGCGAGCTTGCCTCATTGGCCGACCTTATCGCCGACGGGATTGTCCAAACCGACGCCCACGGCCTGTTCATCACCCCGCGCGGACTGCCGTTGGTGCGCGTTGTTGCCATGCGTTTTGACGAATATCTCTCCACCCAGCCCCGACGCCATTCGTTGGCTGTTTGAGATTACGCGCCGGCAACGCGTAAAACAATGCCACCAGTTTGAGCTTCATTGGAGAATGGACATGAGTCATTGCTAACCATCCGCCATGTCCGATCTCTCCGATCTCTACCAGTCGGTCATCCTCGACCACAACAAGCGCCCTCGCAATCGCGGCAAACCGCCGACCGCCAACCGCGTTGCCACGGGCGACAACCCCACTTGCGGTGACAACTGCACCGTCTATCTGCACCTCGACGACGGCGGTCGCGTGGATGCGATCGGCTTCGAGGGTTCCGGCTGCGCCATTTCGCAAGCCAGCACCTCCCTCATGACCACGCAGGTCAAAGGCAAGACCGCCGCCGAGGCCGAGGCCCTCTTCAACGAATTCAAGGAAATCGTCACCACCGGCAAGGCTCCCGAGGAAATCAGCGACATCGCCGCCTTTGCCGGCGTCCACGCTTTCCCCGCACGCATCAAGTGCGCCACGCTCGGCTGGCACGCCACCCTCGAAGCGTTCAAACAGCCGCCCTCCGCCTGACCTCGCACGGTCAGCCGTCCGATCACCGTTCCTGCTCGCAACTTCCAGCCTCCGTCACTTCGCATGCCTTCCTGGTCCACCGTCCGCGCCGATTTTCCCACGCTCCATCAAAACGTCGGCGGCAAACCGCTCGTCTACCTCGACAACGGCGCGACCACCCAGAAGCCCCAGTCCGTCATCGACGCGCTTGATCGCTACTACCGCCTCGACAACTCCAATGTCCACCGCGGCCTCCACGCGCTCTCCATGCGTGCGACTGACGGCTACGAAGCCGCCCGCGCCCGCGCCGCCAAATTCATCAACGCCGCCGCCCCTCAGGAGATCGTCTTTACGCGTGGCACCACCGAGTCGATTAACCTCGTCGCGCAAGCCTGGGGCACCGCCAACATCAAGGCTGGCGATGTCATCCTCACCACCGAGATGGAGCACCACTCCAACCTGGTTCCGTGGCAGGAACTCGCCCG
>JBEVND010000118.1:0-3173 GCA_040508285.1 Rariglobus sp.
AACCGCCCGCTCTTCGCCCACTCCGTCGCCGCCTTCCTCGCCAGCGGCGTCGCTGAGTTCTATGTCATCGTCTGCCGCGATCAGCGCCAGCTCACCGAGCTCTCCGCTTACGCGCCCACCCCCTGCGTCTTCGTTCGCGGCGGCAAAGAGCGTCAGGACTCCGTCGTCAACGCGCTCGAAGCGCTGCCCTCGGACATCGAAAACGTTTTCATCCACGATTGCGCGCGTCCCTTTGTCCGCCCCGAGCAACTCGTCGGTCTTCTCAAAATTGTCCGCAAAGAAAAAGCCGTCGTCCTCGCTCATCGCGTCACCGACACCATCAAGCAGCACGCCGACACCGGCCACCTCAAGTCTCTCGACCGCTCCCGCCTCTGGGCCATGGAGACGCCGCAGGTTTTCTCCCGCGACCTCATCACCGCGGCCTACGCCAAAGTCGTGGAGAAAAAACTCCACATCACGGACGACGCCTCCGCCGTGGAGCTCCTCAAAAAACCCGTCGCCCTCGTCGAGAACACTCACCCCAACCCCAAGCTCACCACCCCCGCCGATCTCCCTTGGTTCGAGTACCTCCTCAACCAAATCGTCCCCCCGCTCCCCACCGCCCACCCCTTCCGCACCGAGTAAACGCTCACGCTAGGATTTTTCCTCGGGCTCCGTCTACTCGCTACCCGCTACTCACTACTCGCTATTTTTCCACGCATGCCCCTCCGCATCGGCCACGGCTACGACATCCACCGCATCGTCCCCGGCCGCCCCATGATCCTCGGCGGCATCCGCTTCGACACCGACTACGGCCTCGACGGCCACTCCGACGCCGACGCCCTTACCCACGCCATCTGCGACGCCCTCCTCGGAGCCGCTGCGCTCCCCGACATCGGCCACTTCTTTCCGAATACCGATCCCGCCTTCAAGAACATCGACTCCCAAATCCTCCTCCAGCGCGTGATCGCCGCCCTCCGCGAACGCGGCTGGAAACCCGTCAACATCGACGCCTCCCTCGTCGCCGAGAAACCGAAAATCTACCCGCACCTCGCTGAAATGAAGGCCCGCCTCGCTGCCTCCACCGGACTCCCCATCGACTGCGTCGGCCTCAAAGCCACCACCAACGAAGGCGTCGACGAAATCGGCCGCGCCCTCGCCATCGCCGCCCACGCCGTCTGCCTCATCGAGCGCCTTTAATTTTCCGATGTCCCTCCGCCGCTCCCCCTTTTCGTGTCTTTTCGTGCCTTTCGTGGGCATCCTCCTCGCCCTCGGTCTCACCGCTTGCGGCAAACGTGAAACCGCCGTCGAACGCGGCAATCGCGACCAGGTTCTCCACCGCGGCGTGGGCCCCGAAATCGGCGAACTCGACCCGCACCTTGCGTCCGGCCTCACCGAATACAACATCCTCACCGCGCTCCTCGAAGGTCTCGTCGCCGAGGACCCCATCATCCTTAAACCCGCCCCTGGCGTCGCCGAGACGTGGGATGTCTCGCCCGACGGTTTAGTCTACACATTTCACCTCCGCGCCGCCGCTAAATGGTCCAACGGCGATCCGGTCACCGCCTCCGACTTCGTCGCGTCCTACCGCCGCATCCTGACGCCCTCCATCGGCGCCCAGGGCGCACCGCTTCTCTACGTCATCCAGAACGCCGAGTCGTTCCACAAGGCATCCATCACCGACTTCTCCAAAGTCGGTGTCACAGCCGTCGATGCCCGCACGCTCCGCATCACCCTCGAGCATCCCGTCGCGCACTTTCTCTCGATGCTCAACCACACGGCCTTCCTGCCCGTGCACGTCGCTTCAATCGAGAAAACCGGCTCCTTCACCCAGCGCGGCAACCCGTGGGCCCGCCCCGGCACTTTCATCGGCAACGGCCCGTTCGTCCTCACCGAATGGAAAGCCGCGCAACGCATCGTCGTCCAAAAATCTCCCACCTACTGGGACGCCGCCAAGGTCCGCCTCAACGCCATCCACTTCCACGCCACCGAAAGCCGCGACGCCGAGGAACGTGCCTTCCGCGCCGGACAACTCCACCTCACCGAGTCACTCGCACCCAATAAAATCGAAACCTATCGCCGCGAAAACCCCGCCGTTCTCCGCCTCGATCCCTACCTCGGCACCGAGTTCTACCGGCTCAATGTCAGCCGCCCCTTTCTCAACGACCGTCGCATCCGCCGCGCTCTCGCCCTCGCTCTCGACCGAAACATCATCGTCGAAAAAGTCCTCCGTGGCGGTCAGTCTCCCGCCCAAGCCTTCACGCATCCCGGCATAGCCGGTTACGTCTCTTCCGCCTTCATTCCCACCGATCCCGACGCCGCGCGAAAACTCCTCGCTGAAGCCGGCTATCCCGATGGCAAAGGAGCCCCCGCCATCGAACTTCTCTACAACACCTCCGAAAGCCACCGCGCCGTCGCCGAGACCGTCCAAGAACTCTGGAAACGCGAACTCGGCATCGAAGTCCGCCTCGTGAATCAGGAATGGAAAACGCTCCAGTCCACCCGCCGAGCCGGCGATTTCCAGATCCTCCGCTCCGTCTGGAATCCCGACTACCTCGACCCGCTCTCATTCCTCAACATCTGGACCTCTTCCAGCACCGACAACTACACCGGCTGGTCGAGCACCGAGTACGATCAACTCCTCTTCCGCGCCGCCCGCACCTCCGACAACACGGCCCGTGATAAGCTGCTCCAGCAAGCCGAAGCCCTCCTCCTCGACGCCGCCCCTTTCGTCCCACTCTATCACTACACGCACGTCTTCCTGATCCAACCCTCCGTCAAAGGATGGCACCCCACCCTCCTCGACCACCACCCGTACAAACACGTTTATCTGGAGAATTAAACGGTAGCGCGCAGTCCCGTCGCTTGCGCCCAACTACCAATTACTAACTACCAACTACTCCTCCGAAAATGTCCGACACCTTCTCCCCCTTCGCTGGCGCGCTCCTCCTCTGCGTGGACATGCAGAAAATCTTCCTCGACGAAATCGCCGACGCCAACCGCATCACCGACCGCGCCGCCTTCTCGATCGAAGTTGCCCGCATCCTCGGCCTCCACGTCGCCTTCACCGAGCAAGTCCCGCAAAAACTCGGCCCCACGATCCCCGAGCTCCTCAAGCTTGCTCCCAAGTCCCACCAGTTCGGCAAAAGCACCTTCTCCGCTCTCGCCGACGACGGCATCCGCGATGCCCTCAA
>JBEVND010000475.1:0-7945 GCA_040508285.1 Rariglobus sp.
GGCACGATTTTTCGTAGAGGTAGCGCGGATCCTTCTGGTCCTCGACGGTGAGCGGCATCTGGCATTTCCAGCACATGACGGAGCCGGTTTCCTTAAGTTGTGAGTCCACGCCGACGCGACGATCGAAGACGAAGCACTCGCCGTCGTAGTGCGCGCCGCCGCATTCCTCGAAGTATTTAAGAATGCCTCCGTCGAGTTGGAACACTTGCTCGAAGCCTTCGCGTTCCATGAACGGGCCGGCTTTTTCGCAACGAATCCCGCCGGTGCAGAACATCACGATCGGCTGCTTCTTCAGCTCCTCCGGCAACTTGCCGACGGCAGCGGGGAAATTACGAAAGTTATCCACGCCTGCCGGCACCGCGCCGCGAAACGTGCCCATGCGCACCTCGTAATCGTTGCGCGTGTCCAGCAACGTCACGGGGCGGCCTTCATCGAGCCACTGCTTCAACGTCTTCGCGGGGAGTTTGGGCGCGGTGCGTTTCGAGGGATCGATGCCGTCGACGCCAAAGGCGATGATCTCTTTTTTGATCTTCACCAGCATGCGGTTGAATGGGGGCTCCCCGCTGAAACTTTCCTTGGGCGCAAAGTCTTCCAATCCGGCGATCGTGCGCACCGACGTTACCAGCGCCGCGATGTTTTCGGGCAACCCGGCGACGAACAAGTTAATGCCTTCCGTGCTCAGCAAAATGGTGCCGCGCAGGCGATTGGCCGCGCACACGCCGACGAGTTGAACGCGCAGCGCGGGCAGTTGTTCAAGCGGCAGCGGCGTGAATTTGTAGGCGGAGATGTTGAGGACGTCGGCGGACATGGCTTCGAATCAACATTGTGTAACCGCTGCGACCACTTCGCCAAGCACGGAGACTGCATTGGCTCAAAGTGGAATGGTGGGCCCATTTCGCGGGTGTCGCGCGTGGGGAAGCGTTAAGCTCGCGTTACCGTCCGAGCGCAAAACGGGTTGGCCGTTGAGCGAGCGCGCCCCACGCTTCCGCTGCGGGTCGGCACGCCCTGCGTGCGCCTGCGCGCTTGCTTGCGGGTTTAGCCACCGGCAAACCTGACCGTTTTTATGCCGTGGATCGCCGCGAGTTTATTGTCCGCCTTGTTCCTTGGGTTTTACGACCTGAGCACCAAGCACGCTGTGCGCGACAATGCCGTGCTGCCCGTCCTGTTCTTCGCCAATGTGTGCAGCACGGGCGTGTGGCTGGTGCTGCTGGCGCTGGACCATTCGCTGGCGGGTGGGCTTCCCGTGGGTTTGCAGGTCGACGCGATCACGCCGTTTCAACACCTCCAACTCTTCCTGAAGTCGGCCATCGTGGCGGCGTCATGGATGTGCAGTTATTTCGCGCTGAAAAACCTGCCGCTTTCGCTCGCCGCGCCGATTCGCGCCACCGGCCCGATGTGGACGTTGTTCGGTGCCCTGCTGGTGCTCGGGGAGCGGCCGTCGTGGTTGGAAATGGTGGGCGTCGGCATCACGCTCGTGTCGTTTCTTGGGCTGTCGCTGGCCGGCGCGCGCGAAGGGATTCATTTCCACAAAAACCAATGGATCGCGTGGCTGCTGGGCGGCACGTTGCTCGGCGCGGTGAGTGGTCTCTACGACAAGTTTCTCCTCGGTCACTCCGGCTTTCGCGCCTCGACCGTGCAGTGTTGGTTTTCGATCTATCTCGCGCTGATATTTCTCCCGATCGCGGTCGGTTGGAAGCTGCGTTGGTGGCCGCGCAACCGATTCGAATGGCGATGGAGCATCGTCGGTGTGTCGTTCGCATTGCTCATCGCGGACTTCCTGTATTTCGACGCGTTGCGAAATCCTGAGGCGCTCGTGTCGCTCGTCTCCAGCCTGCGTCGCGGCAGCACGTTGGTCGCGTTCGCGGGAAGTCTTTGGTTGTTCGGCGAAATGAACGGACGGCAAAAACTCCCCGCGGTCCTCGGCATCGTTGCCGGCATAGTGCTGACGGTGCTGGGTTGAGCCAGCGGGCTCCTCAACCTTGATCGAGCAAGCGTTCGGTGAGGTCGTTGTGGAACGCGTCGAGATCGCGCCAGCGAAGCGCGACGCGCGCGGTGTAAGGACCTGCTTCGTCACGCACGGTGAATCCGTCGTCGGTGATCTGAAAGCGCACGGTTTCCGTCTCCACCCAGTCTTCGGCGTAGGCGAGGTAGACAGCCACGCAGTCGAAGAGAATCGTGGAGCGCTCGGTGAAAAAATCGCAGTGCATCCAGCCGACGCGCGGCGCAAAGATGCAGTAGTTTTCAATGAGTGCGCGGATCGCGGGATCGGCCGTCGAGATCCAGACGCGTTGATAGTTTTTACCGCTGAGAATGGCGAAGTTGCACGTGTCGAGCGGCGTGAGCAGCACGTCGAGCCAGGGAGCGGCCATCACGGCGCGGAAGGCAGCGGGATTAAGCCGGACGTTGGTTTCGTTGCTCGCGGGCAGGGCGCCCGAGTAGCCGACATCGAAGCTGCCGAACATGCCGACCAACCGGCAGCGGGAGGCGATTTCGGGCGCACGGGCGAGCGCCGCCGCGAGATTACCCGACGGCGCGATGGCGATGATCGTCACCGGCACCGGCGATTCCTTGATGATGCGAATCATGCGGCCCACTCCGTCCTCGGCGATCTCGCCGGGATAAGTCGCGATGTCGTAGCGCCTGATCCACGGACCTTGATTATGCGCCGACTCGGGCAGATCGACGGAGTCGACGCCGCGGCCGATCGGCACGTCCGTCCGGCCTACCGTGGCGAGAAAGCGAGCGGTGAGGGCGGTGCGAAACGTGAGATCGCCCGACGCGGTCAGTATCAATTTCGGATCGAGTTCGGGGCAGCGGAGCAATTGAACCAGCGCCCACGTGTCGTCGATATCGGTGCCGATATCCGTATCGAGAATCACAGGAATCGGCGCGGCGGGGTGGGCGGTCATAGGTAACAGGGAAGGGGCGGGTAATGAGAGCGATACGGGGATGAAATCGAGGTGATTGGAAGCGTTCAGCCGGTCAAAAGGCGAATGGAAAGAACGCCTGTCCACCGTGCTTTGCAGGGGTGTATTTACCGCAAAACCCCCTTGCACCCGCGGACGGCGCGCCTTCACTCCTAGCCTTTACCCGCATGGCTTACGACTGGCTCAAAGGTGTTGCAGATGAATACGACGTGATCGTCATTGGCTCCGGCCTTGGCGGACTTACGGGGGCGAACGTGCTCGCGAAGGCGGGGCACAAGGTTCTCCTGCTCGAACATCATTATCAATTTGGCGGCCTCGCCACGTGGTTTACGCGCAAGGGCGGCCACATTTTCGACATCTCGCTCCACGGTTTCCCCAGCGGCATGATCAAGAGCTGCCGCCGCTACTGGACCAAGGAAATCGCCGACTCGATTCACCAGCTGAAGGACATCCGTTTCATCAACCCTCAGATGGATGTGTGGACCACGTTTACCCGCGAGGACTACACGCGCGTTCTCGTCGAGCAGTTCAAACTTCCGCGCGAACAGGTCGAATCGTTCTACGATCATCTGCGGGCGATGAACTACTACGACAACAACCCTGAGACCACGGGTGAGATGTTCAACCGGTTCTTCCCCGGTCGTCCCGACGTGCATCGTCTGTTGATGGAGCCGATCGCCTACGCCAACGGCTCCACGCTCGACGACCCCGCGATCACCTTCGGCATCGTGTTCTCCAACTTCATGGGCTCGGGCGTTTACACGTTCCAAGGCGGGTCCGACGTGCTCATCGAAAAGATGACCGACGAGCTTCGCAAAAACGGCGTCGAGCTTCGCAAAAAAGCCCTCGTCGAGCGCATCCTCGTCGAGGAGCGCGACGGCAAAAAAGTCGCCTGCGGCATCGTCACCAAGAGCGGACGCACCATTCGCGCGAAGGCGATTCTCTCCAACGCCAACATCAAGAACACGATCTTCCGCCTCGCCGGCGAAGAGAACTTCCCCGCCGATTTCGTCGAGCAGGCCAAGGCCGTGCGTATTAACTCCAGCTCGTGCCAGGTCTATCTCGGCATTCGCAAAGGCGAGAGCATCCCGCACATCGGCGATCTCGTTTTCACGTCCGACGCGCCGACCTACAGCCCGCAGGAGTTGACTGACCTCCACACGACGAGCCGCACGTTCTCGGTTTATTATCCCGACACGCGCCCCGGCACCGATCGCTACACGGTCGTCGCTTCACTCAACGGGCGTTATCCGGATTGGAACGGCTTGTCCGAAGAGGACTACGAGAAGCACAAGGAGCGCCTCATCGAGGAAGCGATCACGTCGCTCGAAAAATACATCCCTGACGTGCGCTCCAAGATCGATTGGAAGGAAGCCGCCACCCCGCGCACCATCGAGCGCTACACCACGCACACCGGCGGCACTTCGTTCGGCACCAAGTTCGAGGGCCTGCCCGTTTCGATGAATCTCTCCGAGAAACTTCCCGGCCTCTTCCACGCCGGCAGCGTGGGCATCATCATGTCGGGTTGGCTGGGCACCATCAATTACGGCGTCATCACGTCCAACAAGATCGACAAGTATATCTTCGGGATGAAGCAGCCGCCCCAACCGGTCGCGTCTTGATCTTCGTCTTTCGATTACCCCATGAAGCTTCTCTCTTTTCTCGCCGCACTCTTCATCGCTTTTACGCCCGCCATGCACGCCGCCGATTCCGTTTTCGATCTCACGGTTAAAGACATCAAGGGCGCGGATGCACCGCTCTCCGTTTATCGCGGCAAGGTGCTGCTCATCGTCAATGTCGCCTCGAAGTGCGGCTACACGAAACAATACACCGGCCTCGAGGCGCTCTCTGCCAAATACAAAGACCAGGGCCTCGTCGTCCTCGGCTTTCCTTGCAACCAGTTTGGCGGACAAGAGCCGGGCACCGAGGCCGAGATCGCCGAGTTCTGCTCGCTGAAATACGACGTCAAATTCCCGCTCTTCGCCAAGATCGACGTCAACGGCGCCAATCGCGCGCCTCTCTACACCTTTCTCTCCGGTGAGAACGCGAAGTTCCCCGGCAAGATCGGCTGGAACTTCAACAAGTTTCTCGTCGGTCGCGACGGGCAGGTGATCGCCCGCTACGAGTCCAAAGTCGCCCCCGAATCCGGCGAATTGGTCAAAGTCATCGAGGCTGCGCTGGCCGCGAAGTAATAGTTGCTGGCGGGAGCGACTTGGCGCGGTGATCCGTCCGCGCCGTGGGATGGCGCCGTGAAGGCGTTCCTACAATTAGGATTTCAACGGCCGGCGACTGCGCTCATTCCTGAGCCATGTCGTTTTCCTCCCTCGGGCTGTCTGCACCGATTCTTCAAGCCCTCGCTGAGCGCGCCTACACCGCGCCTACGCCGATTCAGTCCGCCGCCATTCCCGCAATCCTGCGCGGTGCGGATGTCTGGGCCTCCGCCCAAACCGGCTCGGGTAAGACCGCCGCGTTCGTGCTGCCGATCATCGAGCGACTCGTTTCCGACGGCCCGCGTCATCGCGGACGTTACGTGCGTGCGCTGATCCTCGTGCCCACGCGCGAACTTGCCGCGCAGATCGCCGGCGAGATTCAGGACTACAGCCAAAATCTTTCGCAGGAAAACGCCCTCAAAACCCTCGTCGCCGTTGGTGGTGTGTCGATCAACCCGCAGATGATGGCCCTCGGTGGCGGTGCCGACATCATCGTCGCGACTCCCGGCCGGTTGCTCGACTTGATCGATCACAACGCCGTCTCGCTGTCCTACGTGTCCACGCTGGTGCTCGACGAAGCCGACCGATTGTTCGCCCTTGGTTTCGCCGACGAACTGGCGCGCATCATCGCGCTACTGCCGGTTCGCAGGCAGACATTGTTGTTCTCGGCCACGTTTCCGAAGGCCGTGCAGACGCTGGCCGAAAACCTGTTGCTCAATCCCGTGCGTATCGAGATTACCGCTACGCCCGAGGGAAAGCCCGACATTCTCCAGCGCGCCATCGAGGTCGATGTGCCGCAGCGCACCCAGCTCCTGCGCAACTTGATTCTGCTTCACGACTGGCAGCGCGTGCTCGTCTTTGTCGCCACCAAATATGCGACCGAGCATGTGGCCGACAAACTCTGCCGCCTCGGCATCCCTGCCGCCGCGCTTCATGGCGAACAAAGCCAGGGCGCCCGCACTCAGGCGCTCGCCGATTTTCGCGCGAGTCGCGTCCGCGTGCTCATCGCGACCGACGTCGCGTCGCGTGGCATCGACATCGAGCAACTCCCCGTCGTCGTGAATTACGACCTGCCGCGCTCGCCCGACGACTACACGCATCGGATCGGCCGCACCGGACGCGCGGGCGAGAGCGGCGTGGCGGTGAGTTTTATCAGTGCCGAGACCGACGCGCATTTTCGCCTGATCGAAAAACGAAATCGCCTCGATCTTCCTCGCGAACAGATCGCTGGCTTCGAGCCAATCGAGACCATCGTCCCCGCGCCGCCCCAGACCGGTGGCATCAAAGGCAAGCGTAAGAGCAAAAAGGACAAGCTCCGCGAAGCCGCCGGTCTTCCTCCGACGACCCCCGCGCCCAAGTCATCGGCCTCGTCACCGGCGGCCGACTTGTCAAACGAGCCCACCGAGTATTTTTCGTGGTCGCCGCGCACGCCACCGGCGCAGCGTCGGCGCTGAGTGACGGTGGTCGATCACACCCTTTGTAGGGCCTAACCTCGCGTCACGCCGCGGTGGTGTTGAACGGTTAAAATCGTCGCCGTCCCGACCATCGCGCAGACGCGGAAATCTAAAGTTTTCGTCAACAATCTGCCGGGCGAGGCTTTGTTTTGACATTCGATTGCACGATAAATGCTTTCTTCGCGAATGCGGCACGGCCGCGGCGCATGAGGCCATTTCACGATCAATCCACCGCGACCTTGCCGACCTCTTGGTTGAGCCGCTTGCGAATGGGCGCGGTGCTCGTCGTTCTCGCGAGTGCGGGCGCGGGTGGGGCGGTTGCGCAGGAGGGCATCGATCCGCCGTCCGCAGTGTTGTCGCCGCCCACAAGCTATCGCTCCCTCAGTTTGAGGCAGGCGATCGAACTGGCATTGATCAATAACCGCACGCTGGAAAAAGCCGGTCTCGATCGCGGCGTGCAACGCTTCGACCTCAAGGTCGCCGAGGACGAGTTCGTGCCCAATCTCGATCTCGTCACGAGCGTGCAACACAACCCGATTACCATCGCCGGCAGTCGCACCGAAACGGATACAGGCATCATCACGCCGGTCGTTTCGCAGCGCATCCCGACGGGCGCGCGCTTCGGCGTGGCCTGGGATAATCTCGCCACTGACAACTCTGCGCAGCCCGACACCGTTTACGGGTCCAACGTGTTTCTTGAGTTCGAACAACCGCTGCTACGCGGCGCGGGTTTCAGGGCCAATCTCGCCGGGCTGCGTATCGCGCGATTGTCCGAGAAATCGAATCTTCAGGAGTTCCGCCGTCTCGTGATCAACACGATCACCAACGTCGTGTTTGCCTACCGCTCGTTGCAACAGGCGCAGCGTCAGGTCGAGGTGAGCGAGAGCGCCGTTGCGCGGGCTCGCGAGCAGCTGCGCATCAACCGCGCGCTGGTTTCCTCCGGCATCATTCCGCCCGTCGAGATCATCCAGACCGAGGCCGACATCGCCAATCAGGAGTTCGACCTGCTCACCGCGCAATCGGTGCGCGATTCCTCGCGGCTGGCCCTCGTCCGACTGCTCGACGTGGAACGCGATTCTTACTTCGTCGCCGTCGAGCAGATCACTCTTCCCGAGTTCATTCCCAACCTTGAACGGTGCCGCCGGCTCGCGTTCGAAAACCGTCCCGACTACCGCCAGATCCTCACGGGCAAAGCGATCTCGGACCTCGCGGTCGACGTCGCCAAAAACAACCAACTCTGGTCGCTCAACCTCAACTCCCGCTACCGTATTGCCGGCGACGACATTCGTTATTCCGAGGCCGTGGACCGCTCGTTTTCCCGCTACAACGAGGACTGGGCCGTAGGCCTTACGCT
>JBEVND010000129.1:0-6344 GCA_040508285.1 Rariglobus sp.
ACGAACTGCTGGCCACGGCGTTCACCGTCCACGCGTTCATCGATCGCGCCGGCAAACCCGTGCGCCCGCCCGCCCGATTCACCGCGGCGATGGAAAAGGTCTTCGGCGCTTCCGCCTGACAGGCCGCAAACTCTCCCGCGCAAACCACCAACGTCGCTCGCGCGCGTCGCTTGGCCTTCGGTGGCGCCTGCAAACGTGCGGCCTACGGAGTTCCGGCGTATTCGGCGAGCACGGCCGGATCTTGCTCGACCGCGTGGGAATCAGTCAGGCGCCCGTCTCCCTCCAGCTTTCGAACCGCCCAGACCGCGTGAGCCCGGACAACTGGTGAGGTGTGCGTCGTGAGTCCCACCAACACGTCCAGACATTCGTGCGCGCCGGTGTTCGCGGCCACGATGCTGGCGTTGCGCAACAGGCCCGCGAGCTTCACGCGTTTGATCGCCGTGCCTTTAAATACCGCCGCAAACCGCTCCGGAGTCAGCTCCAGCACTTCGCGCAACGGCAGGTCGGCGATCCCGTAGCGCGCCGCGAGCAACACCTGACGCCCCGCCTGCGCGAAGCGGTTCCACGGACAGACTTCCAGACACGTATCACATCCGTAGATACGGTTACCGATCCCCATACGCAGTTCACGGGGGATGATGCCTTTGTTTTCAATCGTCTGGTAAGACACGCAGCGCCGTGCATCCAACACGCCCGGACGCGGCAACGCCTGCGTCGGGCACGCATCCATGCAGCGAGTGCATTTGCCGCACAGGAGGCCCGGCTCGGTTTCACGCCCGGCCGCTTCTCTGCGAACCGGCTCATCGGGCTCGAACTCGAGCGTCGTCAACACCGCCGCCAGAAACAGCCAATTGCCGTGCGTGCGCGAAATGAGCATCGCGTTTTTGCCGATGAACCCGAGACCCGACTTTGCCGCCCAGCCGCGCTCGATCACCGGCCCCGTATCCACGTAGTAACGATAGTCGCCCATGGTCACGCCAGCCAGTTCCTCGAGCACTCGGCCCGCGCCCACCAGCGCCTCCTTGATCGTGTCGTGGTAATCTGAATACAACGCATACCGTGCCCACGCCGGCCGGCCCTGCTTGCCGCGCTCCAGCCCGTCGGTGCCGTTCATGCCGGGCGGCAGATAATTCACGCCGAGCATGATGACGGATCTTGCGCCCGCCTGCACCAGCGTCGGATCGCTGCGCTTCGGCACGGAGCGCTCCATCCAGTTCATATCGGCGTGATAACCCGCCTCGATCCACGCGCTCAGGCCCGGGCCGAAGCCCGGCTCCACGCGCGCGAAACGCACTTCGTCAAAACCCAGCGCGTGCAACCGCGCCCGCACGATCTCGCGATCAACGCCCATGCGCCTTCGCCGCTCGCGCGAACTCCGCCGACTCACGCCGGTAAGCGCGCAACACATGTTGCACGATATCGAGCATCGGCCGCCCGTCCGTGAGGATCACCGTGCCCGCCTTGTTATAAATCGGTTCGCGCGCCGCGTAGAGCGTGCGAATGCGCTCCATGGGATCCTCAACGTCGAGGAGCGGCCGGTTGCGATTACCCTGCGTGCGGCGCAAAATCGTCTCCACCGAGGCATGCAGGCAGATGACCACACCGGCCTTGCGCACCGTTTCCAAAATCCCCGGCTGCACCACGAGCCCGCCTCCGCAGGCGACCACCGTGCGCGTCGCCGGATGACCGCCGTGAACAAACTCGCTCTCCATGCGACGGAACGCCGGCTCCCCTTCGCTCGCGAAAATCTGCGGAATCGTCTTCCCGTGCTTCCGTTCGATCTCGTGATCGCTGTCGAGCAGCGCGAAGCCCAGCCGGTGGGCCACGATGCGACCGATGGTGGTCTTGCCCGTGCCCATGAAGCCTACCAGATAGAGATTAACGTCGCCGGATTGCATTGCGCATCTACACGGAAACGCCGTCGCGCGACGAAGCCAAACCCGAAAAAGACTTAACTCCACGGCGTTTGCTGCTGTGCTGCTCCAATTCGCGTGAACTCCATGCCTCGGCCCGCTAATTGCTAAACCTCTTCGCATCCTCCCCTTTTCATCCTGAATGAAGCTCAAAGTCTCCCATCTCACGCGCTATGAATACGCACGCGAAGTCTCCCTTTCCCCGCACCTGGTCTACATGCGGCCGCGGGACAGCGCCCTGTTGCGCGTAAATCACTTTCATTTCAACATCTCGCCCGACGCCAAAATCGTTTGGACGCGCGATTATTACGACAATCTCCTCGCTTGGGCCCATTTTTGGGAACGTTCCGCCACGTTGAGCATCCGTGCCGAGTTCGAAGTCGAGACGCTTGATACGAATCCCTTCGATTTCATCCTGAAGCCCCACGCGTTCAACTTTCCGTTCGATTACGAGGAACTGCATAAGTTCAACCTCGCGCCGTATCTCGCGCCGCCCTTCGACGACACCCAGACCACGTTGCTCAACTGGCTCGACGAACACTTCGTGGATCGCCCCAAGGAAACCGTGCCGTTCCTCGTCGCGCTCAACACCCTCGTCAACCAGTCGCTGACCTACAACCGCCGCTACGAAAAAGGTATCCAACCTTCGGCGACAACCCTCTCGCTCGGCACCGGCTCCTGCCGTGACTACGCCGTGCTCTTCGTCGAGCTCTGCCGCACCCTCGGCCTCGCCGCCCGCTTCGTCAGCGGTTACCTCTACGACTCCAAGCCCGACTCGCCCGCTTACGGTGCGATGCACGCCTGGGCCGAGGTCTACCTGCCGGGCGCCGGCTGGAAAGGCATCGACCCGACCCACGGCGTTTTCTGCGACGACGCTTTTATCCCCGTCGCCCACGCCGCCATCGCCGACAGCGTGAACCCGATCCAGGGTTCTTATTATTCTCCCGATCCCGTCCCCTCCAAATTGAGCCACAGTATTCTGGTGACCAAAATCCCATGAGCGCCCCCACGTCCTACCCCACCGCCAGTTGGTCTGCGATCCGCGCCTGCGGCGAGGCCGTCGAGGCATCCTTCGCCAAGACCGGCATGTTGTTCACGATGGGCGGCGAGCCCACGTTTATCCCGCACAACCCGCAAGGCTCCGAATGGCACACCGCCGCGCTCGGTCCCACCAAGCTCGACTACGCCCGCCGCTTTGCCCGCCAACTCATCGAAACCGCCTACCCCGGCGCGCTGATTCTCGAAACTTCCGGCAAACACTATCCCGGCGAGCCCCTGCCCCGCTGGGCGCTGCTCGTGCAATGGCGCGCCGATGGACAACCCCTCTGGAAAGACATCACCCGCCTGCGCGGTGACATCAAGGAAGGTCGCCACACGACCAAACACGCGTCCGCGGTCATCACCGCGCTCGCGAAAAAACTCTCCGTCTCCGCCGCCGGCATTCTGCCCACGCACGACACCGCCAATCCCGACGTCAACGCCGGTTACGTCCTCCCGCTCGACCACGACGGCTCGGCCTGGGTCACCGACGACTGGACCTCATCGCTCAAGCAAGACTCCGCCGCGCTCTTCCCCGGCGACAGCTTGATCGGTCTGCGTCTCCCGCTTGCCAGCCTGACCGAGAAAAACCTTCGCCGCGCCCTCACCGTCGAAGTCAAAAACGGCGCCATCACCATCTTTATTCCGCCGCTTCTGCTCGAATCCTACATCGAGCTCACCGCAGCCATCGAAAGCGTTTTCGCGTCCCTCAAGCTCAAGGACGCCGTCCTCGCCGGTTATGCTCCGCCGCTCGACCCGCGCCTCCCGACCATCGGCTTCGCGTCCGACCCGGGCGTGATCGAGATCAACCTCGCCATCTGCGAAAACTGGGCTGCCTACGACCAGCAACTCGAGCACATCTACACAGCCGCCGCGCAAGTCGGCATGACTGCGCAAAAGCTCCAGCTCAACGGCCGCACCACCGGCACCGGCGGAGGCGCGCATCTGGTGTTCGGCGGACCGCTCGGCTTTGCGTCGCCCTTCTTCGCGTTCCCCGCGCTACTGCCCTCGGCGATCCGCTATTTCCAACACCACCCTGCGCTCAGCTACGCATTCACCGGCCAATACATGGGCCCGAGTTCGCAGGCCCCGCGCATCGACGAATCGACCTTTGAGGCGCTCTACGAATTGGAAATCGCCTGCCAGGGCGCCGAGCAATTCGGCTCTCCGCAAAACTTCGCGCTCTTCGACCTGCTCTTCCGCGATCTGTTGATGGATCGCACCGGCAACACGCACCGCGCCGAAATCAGCGTGGACAAGCTCTGGAATCCCTTCGCGGGCAATGGCCGCGCCGGCCTGGTCGAGTTACGCGCCTTCGAAACGCATCCCGAGCGCGCCGCGATGTCCGTCGTCGCGCTGTTCATCCGTGCGATCTTCGCCCGCCTCGCCGCCGACCCGTTCAAACCCGCGTTCATCCGCTGGAACGGCGAACTCCACGACAAGTTTTTCCTCCCCACCTTTGTCTGGCAGGACTTGTCCGCCATCTGCGCCGACCTCCGCGAACACGGCATCCCGTTCGAAACCGAATGGCTGCTCCCGCTCTGGGAATTCCGTTTCCCCAAGCTCGGCGAATTCACGTTCGCCGCACCCGCTCCCACTGGCGCGAAGTCCAAGAAAAAACCGGCGCCCTATGTCGTCACCTTCCGTCAGGCGCTCGAAGCCTGGCCGCTGCTCGGCGAACAACCCAACGGCGGCGGCGGCACCTCGCGTTGCGTAGACGCCAGCATGGACCGCATCGAAGTCAGCGTCAGCGATATCGCCGTCCTTGAAACCGGTTTCATCCTCGTCAACGGACTGCCCTGCGAGCTGCGTCCGCTTGAAGGCACCACGTCGGCGGCTGGCGGTGTGCGTTACCGCGCGTTTTTCCTCAACCCTGCGTTGCACCCGCACATCCCGGTGCACGCGCCGCTCCTCATCGAATGGGTCGACAAAGCGACGTTCTCCGTGACCGCCGCCGCGCGCTGGCACGTATGGAATCCCCGCAGCGTTCCCTACGCCGACCGCCCGCTTACGTCGGAAGCCGCAATCAAACGCTTCACCGAACGTTGGGAAGCATGGCCACACACGCTAGGCCAGCCGCGCCTCGTCCCGAAGGTGGATTTCCCACCCGAAGGCCGCCACACCCTCGACCTCCGCCGCTACCCGTCACAAGCCCGCTGAGCCGATCTGGAACGGGCCAACCGCACGACGCCGCACGCGACCGCGTATCCAATAGCCGGATAACGCGTTTTCGCGTAGGATCGTCGCGCGACGGAACGACATGTTTACGCCGCGAAATCTGCAGCTGCCTGACGCCCTCTGGACCATGGAAAATGTCACGTTTTCATGAAACCGGAACCGCGCCTGCTTTGAGCGTGCGTTCCACCGCCGGCTCACCTACTGCCTTACACCATGTATCAGAGTTACTACGGGCTGAACGAAATGCCGTTCAACATCACGCCCGATCCCAAGTTTCTCTACCTTAGCCCCACGCACCAGGAAGCGCTCCAACACCTCAAATACGGGGTCAGCGAGCGCAAAGGCTTTATTGTGCTCATCGGGGAGGTCGGCTGCGGCAAAACCACGCTGTGCCGACGCTTCCTCAACGAGCTCGATCCCGCCCGCTACGACACGGCGCTGATCCTCAATCCACGCGTCACCGAGACGCAGATGCTCAAGGCCATCCTCACCGAGCTTGGCGAAACCAAGCTCGGTCGCAGCCAGCATGATCTCGTTGCCCAGATGAACCGCGTGCTCCTCGAACGCATCGAGCGCGGCCGCGACATCGTCCTGATCATCGATGAAGCGCAAAACCTCTCCTTCGAGGTCCTCGAACAGATCCGACTCCTCTCCAACCTCGAGACCGATCAGCAAAAACTCCTGCAGATCGTCCTGATGGGCCAGACCGAGCTGAAAGCCGTGCTGGCCCGTGAAGAACTTCGCCAGCTCCGCCAGCGCATCCTCATCCATTACGAACTGCACCCGCTCACCCTCCACGACGTGGAGCATTATGTGCAGCATCGCCTCACGCTCGCCGGCAGCATGGGGCGCCCTGCGTTCACGCGCTGGGCGCTGCGCGCCGTTCATCGGCGCAGCAAAGGCATTCCACGAATCATCAATAATCTTTGCGACAAGGCCATTCTCGCCGCTTACATTCGCGACTCCGACGAAGTTACCTGGTGGGACGTCCGCCGCGCCCACAAAGATATGCAGAACCTGACCGAGTGAAAATGCAACGTGGCAAACTTAGCACCCCCATCATTAAGCACGTCGAGCCGAACCCATGCGTAAGCTACATCCATTCAACCAGATGATCTCCGGGCCAGCAGTAGGGATCCGTCCAATCGAGAACTTTGGACACTTGGAATCGACTTATGAAATCGGCCTTGGAGGCGCACGGCCCTTACAGAATAT
>JBEVND010000136.1:0-8632 GCA_040508285.1 Rariglobus sp.
AGCGCCGCCAATCCTCCCATTGATCGTCTTTCACAGCCGGATGCTTCGGGCCATTTCGGCCAGTTTGGTGGCGTCTACGTCCCAGAGACGCTCATGACCGCGTTGCAGGAGCTCGGCGCCGCGTATGAAAAGGCCAAGGCCGATCCGCTCTACGTCGCCGAACTGCGCCGCCATCTCAAGGAGTTCGCCGGTCCCCCGACCGAGTTGTATTTTGCCGAGCGTCTGACCGCGCATTGCGGCGGTGCCAAAATCTATTTCAAGCGCGAAGACTTGCTCCACACTGGCGCGCATAAAATCAACAACGCGATTGGGCAGGTGCTGCTCGCGATTCGCATGGGAAAGAAACGCATCATTGCCGAAACTGGCGCCGGTCAACACGGCGTGGCCACGGCAGCGGTGTGTGCAAAGTTTGGCCTCGAATGCGTGATCTACATGGGCGCGGTCGACATGGAGCGCCAGGCGTTGAACGTCTTCCGCATGCGCCTCATGGGCGCGGAAGTCCGTGGAGTCGAAGCCGGCCAGAAAACGCTCAAAGATGCCGTCAACGAAGCGATGCGCGACTGGGTGACCAATGTGCGGGACACCCATTATATTCTCGGTTCTGCGCTGGGTGCGCATCCGTATCCGATGATGGTGCGCGATTTTCACCGCGTGATCGGTTTGGAGGCGAAGGATCAGTTGCTCGCTCGTGAAGGCCGTTTGCCCAACGAAATCATCGCATGTGTCGGTGGCGGCTCGAATGCCATCGGCGTGTTTTTCGATTTTCTCGAAGAGCCATCAGTCCGACTCATCGGCGTCGAAGCCGGTGGTCGTGGCATTAAGCTCGGCGAACACGCGGCTCGTTTCGAAGGCGGCAAGCTCGGCGTGCTCCAAGGCAGTAAGACTTACATTCTTCAAAACCCGGACGGCCAGATCGAGCTGACGCACTCCGTAAGCGCGGGTCTCGACTATGCCGCAATCGGGCCCGAGCACGCATATTACCGCGACATCGGGCGCATCGATTACGCCTATGCCACCGACGATGAGGTTATGGAAACGTTCCAACTCGTTTCCCGCCTTGAGGGCATCATTCCCGCACTCGAATCGACGCATGCGATCGTCGAGGGCATCAAACGCGCGAAGGCTTTGCCCAAGGAAAAGATGATTCTCGTCAATCTAAGCGGCCGTGGTGACAAAGACGTCAACCAGGTCGCCAAGATGCTGGGCGTTCAGTTGTTCTGATCCCGGTTCAGTGCGGGGCACGGATAAAGAAAATGAATTTCTCCGTGTTCATCCGCAAAATCCGCAGCTAAGGATCGAGTATGAAATCGATGACAGGCTACGGCCGCGCTTCCGCTCCCCTCGGCACGCACACGCTTACGGTTCAAGTCAGCTCGGTAAATCGAAAGACGCTCGATCTCACGGTTAAGTTGCCCCGCGAATGGGACCGTCTTGAAGCCACCGTTGGCGAACTGGTTCGTCAAACCGCCGTGCGCGGAAAAATTCACGTCGACGTTGAACTGACCGGTGCGGCAGGTGAGTCCGAGGTAAACTGGGACGAAGCGGCTGCGGCGGGACTTTTTAGACGGCTCGCCGCATTTGCCTCAAGTCGCGGTGTGGTGTTCACACCGACGCCGGAATTGCTGCTCACGTTGTTGAACAGCCAGCGCAAGGGCTCAAACGTGCCTGATGCCGATGAGGTAGGCGACGTGCTCACCGATGTAGTCACCGAGGCACTACAAAACTTCTCGGACATGCGGGCAAAGGAGGGCGGTGCCTTGCTCGCCGACTTCATGAAGCGCCTGGAAATTCTTAAGCGCCTGGTGGACGTGGTCGCAGCGCGCGCGCCCCAAGTAACGCCGGCGTATCGTGAGGCGTTGCACAAGCGCTTGCGCGAAGCAGGACTGGAACTCGATGTGCGTGACGAGCGCGTGCTCAAGGAAATCGCGTTGTTCGCCGATCGCTGCGATATCACCGAGGAGCTCACGCGCTTGGGCAGTCATCTCGATCAGTTTACCGGACTGCTGAAATCCAACGGTGAGATCGGGCGGAAGTCGGAGTTCATTCTTCAGGAGATCGGTCGCGAGGTTCACACCATCGGCAGCAAAGCGAACGACCTCGAAATCTCCAAAAACGTGATCGAGCTCAAAAATGAACTGGAGCGCATTCGCGAACAGATCGCGAACGTCGAGTAATCTCCGGTGGCGCGCGCAGCCCGTGGTTTAAAAACGGATGCACGCCGTCCTGCCGAGGTGATCGCCTTCGGGGAAAATCAGTGTGCCTTGTTTTTGGACGTGCGACGGCTCGTTGAGAGCTACCTTCAAAACACCGCCGATTTGCTGAGTGTCGGCGGCGGTCAAGACCCACGCGCCGGAGTCTTCCTGACGAAGCATCACGGCGCACTCGCGATCCACTTGAAGCGAGTAGCCGGGCGCCCATGACACTTCACCCGCAGTGAAAAACTGAGCTTGAAGCAGGTGAGCGGCGGGCCACCACACGACTTGGCTGAACTCGTTGTTGGCGACGATTTGAAAACTCGGCTCCTTGCTGATTCGATCGAGCAAGCCGCGACTGGCATCCGCTACGATCATGTAGGCGTAGTTGGAGCGCTCAGGAGTTTCCCCGTGGGCGAGGTAGGCGAGGAACACATCGCGTTCGGCCGATGCGGCGGAATGAGTGCCAATCAGGTCCCATGAACCGATCTTGGGGCCGAGTTCGACGTTCACCAGGGTGGACTGAGGAAACACAAAGCCCCACGGGCCGTGCTGCAACCAGCGCACGCCGGTCAGCACGTGACGGCCTTGCGAGAGGGCCGCTTGCGAGGAGTCGGTCCACACTTCGCCTTGAATCAGGCTTTGGTCGAGCGTGGTGATCACCGGCCCTGAAAACGCACTGCGGATACCGGTGCCTAGGCAGACGACCCCCGTCGGGCCAAAGAACCAGCTTTTGCGTGCTTCGAGATGATCGGAAAACAGGTGCTGGGTGCAGGCACCGTGAACGCCATCGCTGACGCCGCCGACGGACGACGCACTGGCGCGAATTGATACCGTCTCGCGAGGTTCGGGCTTGGGAGTTTGGAGGCAGGTGATGCCTGGAAGTTTTTGCCAATCCCACACGGGGAAGATCTCGCGGTATTCCGCGCCGGTCCGGTGCAGGTAGGTCAACCCATCGGAAATGTGGTGGGAGAGCTTGCCCTCGTCGTTACAGCATTCGGCGCGCACCGTTCGTCTCGAATGCATGCGCACGGAAACGCAGGAGCTTTCCTCCTGCTGCACCATGAAATCCGACCGGTAAAACATCCGATTGCCGCGCAGATTTCCCGGCGCGGCCCCAGCGTCCAACGCGCGCGCAAAGTCCACCAACTCCGCCCGCCTCGGCCCGTCGGTTTCGGCGAGAAACGCTGCGACCGACGAGAGACCTTCAGCCGTTTGGTGAAAGCGGGTGATCACTCGATCGATGCACCCAGGATTGAAATCTGCACCACGCAGCATCCACCGCGTGCCATCGAGGATGAAGTCGGTGAGTAATGCGTGGTAGCGCCCGTCCGGCGCCCAGCGAGTGCCTCGGGTTGCTTCAAAAAAGAAAAGACACTCGTTCAGAAACGCGGCGCCATAGCTGCCGTTGTAGAGCAACGGACCGTGCTGATGGAAGCTGCCGTCAACCTGGATGCCCTCCTCGGTTCGCGTGGAGATACGAACTTCAGTCAAAGCGGCCGTGATCGCGTGCTCGATAAGCGATTCATCGGCCGTCAGCGCGCCAGCGAGTAGCTGATTGGCGGAGAGCCAAAGCAAATTGGCACCAGTCCAATTTCTCGGTGCTCGCGTGCCATCGTCCCGAAGCAGAAACGCGCCGGAGCGATCCGTGATTTTTTGACCGTCGGCTATCAGCGAGACGGGCGCATGGTCAGCAACCAACAGGAGGGCATTCGCGAACAGACGGGGCGCACCGATTTGGTTGTGCCACCAGTTGTCGGACATCGGATCGTGCTCAACCCACCAGCCAAGGGCACGCAACGTCGCGTCGATCCATTCCTGATTTCCTGTGGCGATCGCTTTTACCGCGATGGCATTCGTGCGCAGAAGATGCTGGTTAGGTGCCCAGACCGTGCGTGCACGCGAAGTGTAGTCGATGTCCGGCCAGGTGCCGTTCGCAGACGGTAGCGTTATTTTACCGGAGGCAGTTCTATCGGCCGGACGATCTTCTAAAATCTTCCGTCGAAGCTGTTCGCGAAGCCGTTGAAGATCGGTGGATGCCATGGGGTAGCTGGCAAAGAGTCCGGCTCTACTCGGGTGTTTCTTGAGCCGGCGTCGGGTTGCGCAGGCTGTGGATCAAATAGATGACCACGCCAATGCAGATACCGCCATCGGCGACGTTGAATGTTGGATACACGTAGTCGCCGAAGTGAAAATCGAGGAAGTCGATCACGTGTCCGTGGAGAACGCGGTCAACCAGGTTGCCAATAATGCCACCGCAGAGGAGGCCGAAGGCGAATTGAACGGGACGTTTGCGGAGCTCCAGCGCGCGGCGCCAAAAATAGATTCCACCCAGCGTGATTAACGCGAACAGGGCGAGCATCGTGGTCTGGCCGGCGAACAGGCTCCACGCAGCACCCGTATTGCCGACGTGCACAATGTAGAAAAAATTATCGATGACCGTGATCGCGCCGGGCGGATCGTAGGTCGGGAAGGGCAGAGTGGCGGAGATCCAGGCTTTGGTGAGTTGATCGACAACAAAGACCGCGAGGCCGAGCCACCAGAGAAGGCGGTATGCGTAGATACGCTCCCAACGCGAAACCGCCACCTGAGGGGTGGCGGTCTGCGTGGAGGCTGATTCCGGAGGTGTGGCTGACGGAGCGCTCATTCGTCGCCGTCGTCGCCGCCGCTGCCGGCACTGATGGTGCCGCCTTCTTCGCCCATTTCGCCGAAGAGGCCGGCTTGAGTGCGGGAGCGCATGCGGTTTTTCTCAATGTCTTTCTGGGCCTCAGCCGAGTAACGGGTGAAGGGCACCGCGAGCAGGCGCTCTTTGGCGATGGGCTTTTGGGTGACTTCGCACACGCCGTAGCTGCCGTCTTTGATGCGCTTAATGGCGGCTTCGACTTCGGAGAGGGCTTCCTGTTCGGAGGAAACCAATGAGAGAGCGAAGTCGCGGTCGAAGGTGTCGGTGCCGGCGTCAGCCATGTGCTGGCCGTAGCTGGAGAGATCGCCGGCGTCGTCCTTGGAGGAGCGCTTCAGCGTTTCCTCGGAGTGAGTGTCGATCTGACCGGTGAGATGGTTGCGGAGCTCGATGAGGAGCTTGTAGTAGCGGCGGAATTTTTCCGGGATGTCCTCGGCATCGTCGTGCGGGACCTGCTTTTTCTTGGGATTGAAGCCCAGAATGTCAGCGAGGGAAGCGGCCTTGATGTGGTGCGGCTGAGAAGGTTTCGCAAGCAGCGCGGCGTCGATCAGCTTGGACTTGGCAGCAACCTTGGTGGTGACGGTTTTGACGTCTTCCTGTTTGGTCGTTTTGGCAATCTCGCGAATTTCATCGAGCGAGAAGGCGATGGGCCGGACCGGACCTTTCTTTTGGAGAATCTTGCTGCGCAGATCGGCACGCGCAGACGACTTGGCCGAGACGGCGGGCTTGGCTGCCACAGCAGGCTTGGCGGCGACGACGGGCTTCGCAGCGGGCTTTTCGGCTTTGGAGGAAGAGGAGGAGGTGGTGGGCTTGGCGGACTTCACAGGTGCTACAGACTTTTTCGGTGCCGGTTTAACGGCAGGAGATGATTTAACGGATTTGGCGGGCTTGGCGGCGGGTTTCGGGGCCGGTTTTTTAAGGGCCGGCTTGGCCGCAGGCTTTGTTGGTTTTTTTGGAGAGGGTTTGGAGGGTTTCGCTGATTTCTTCGGAGAGGGTTTCGGGGCCGGTCTAACAGGTTTGCCAACGGACTTCTTTTTCGGAACGGGGGCGGGCTTTTTAGTTTTAGAGGCCATGATGTTAGTGAGGTGACGAAGAAAGTGGTATCAGGCTTTTAGAGCTTCAGCGCATCGGGGGCAGGTCTCGCCATAACTCGTCGCCTCCAGTGAAGGCACCCAGCGCCAGCAGCGTGGGCATCTCACGTAGCCCAGCTCCTCGCAATGGCGCACGGCCACCTCGAGAGTCGGGTCGGTTCCTTCTTGGACGGTAACCTGTGAAACGATGAAAAGTTCGGGCAAAAAGTCCCGGTGCTTTTCCAAGGTCTTCAGGAGCGGATCTGTGGAAACAACTGAAAGGGTGACGGCAGCGTCGAGCGACTTGCCGAGTTTGCCGGCGGCGCGCAACGGCTCAATGGTCTCGTTGACCTTGGCGCGGACTTTGAGGAGCGCGGCCATGTCGGCTTCGATCTCGGGATTGGTCCAAGCCGCATCGGCGACGGGCCAGTCCTGCAAGTGGATCGGATCGTGGGTGAACTCGGTCTTGGTCGTCGCGTAGGACCACGCTTCGTCCGCCGTGAAGGTAAGGACGGGCGCGAGGATTTTGACGAGGACTTCGAAGATGTGGTGAATCGCGGTCTGCGAGGAGCGGCGGAGCGGATTCGAGGTGCCGAGCGTGTAAAGGCGGTCCTTGAGGATGTCGTGATAGACGGCCGAAAGCGTGACCGCGCAGAACGAACTCACCAGTTGGATTACGCGGTGGTATTCATAAGCATCATACGCCGCGGTGGCCTCGGCGAGGAGCTTGGCGGTCTGGTGCAATGCCCAGCGGTCAAGCGTGTCGAGTTGCGCGTAGGGCAGGGAATCTTTAGCGGCGTCGAAGTCGCTGAATGTCGAAAGCTGGTAGCGAAGGGTGTTGCGCAGGTTGCGGTAACCCTCGGCGGCGTTGTTGAGGATTTTTTCGGAGAGCGTGATGTCCTGCGTGAAATCTTGAGACGCGATCCAGAAGCGGATGACGTCAGCGCCGTATTGAGCGATGAAGTTGTCCGAAGTAGGAGGCTTCTCGTATTGGCCGGATTTGGAAATCTTTTTGCCGTCTTCGCCGACGATGAAACCGTGAGTAAGCACGGCTTTGTAGGGAGCTTCGCTGAAGGCGATGATGCTCGTCCAAAGCGAAGACTGGAACCAACCGCGATGCTGGTCGGAGCCTTCGAGATAGAGATCGGCGGGGGCCGAGGTATTGCCTTGCTGGTTGCGGAGAACGGCCGCGTGCGAAGAGCCGGAGTCGATCCACACGTCCAGTGTGTCGCGACCAATGGTGAGCGCGGAAGCGGTGGGCCAGCCAGCGGGCAACGCAACGCCATCGAGAATCTCGGCGGCAGTGGCGTCATACCAGAAGTTGGTGCCCTTGGTGGCGATCTTGTCGGCAACGGCGCGGATCACGCCGGCGTCGATGTAGGCGTTTTTGTCGGCGTCGTAGAACGCGATGATGGGAACGCCCCACGAGCGTTGGCGGCTGATGCACCAATCCGGACGCGCCTCGACGGCACCGCGGATGCGGGCTTCGCCCCACGTGGGCACCCACTGGACTCCGGAGATGGATTTCAGAGCAGTCTCACGTGGCGAAGGCGTTGCGGCGCTGGCCTGACGATCGAGGCCGACGAACCACTGGTCAACGGCGCGGAAAATGATCGGGGTCTTTGAGCGCCAGCAATGCGGATAGCTGTGCGTGTATTTGGCTTTGGCGAGCAGCGCATTGGCGCCGGCGAGCTTTTTGAGCACCGCGAGATTGGCGGGCGAGGGTTTCTTCGCGGCGATGTCCTCAATGGATTCGAGCGTGCTGATGCCGACGAGGTCGGCGGGCACCTGACCGTCGTCGAGATAGCGACCGTCGCCGTCCACGGGGCAATAGATCTCGAGCTTGTATTTCAGGCCGGTGAGGTAGTCGTCAGCACCATGGCCTGGAGCGGTATGGACCGCGCCGGTGCCGCTGTCGGTCGTGACGTAGTCGGCGAGAACGACAGGCGAAGCGCGGTCGATGAAGGGATGGCGTGTAGCGAGACCCTCGAGGGCGGCGCCTTTGATCACTTGCACGGGTTCGCCAACGGTAAAGGCGGCGTCGAGCGTCTTGGAGGTCTTGGCGGCGGCGATGACCGGCGCGAGCAAGGCTTGGGCGACGATGATACGTTCGGCGCCAAGATCGGCGACGATGTATTCAACCTCCGGATGCAGGGCGATCGCGAGGTTGGCCGGGATCGTCCAGGGCGTGGTCGTCCAGATGACGACGAAGAGCGGCTTGTCGGAGGGGAGATTAAACTTCGCCGCCTCGTTGGAAGGCACGGCAAACTTCACCCAGATGGCGGTGGACAGGTGGTCTTTGTATTCGATCTCAGCCTCGGCGAGGGCGGTCTCGAAGGGGATGGACCAGTAAACCGGTTTCTTGGAGCGATAGACCAAGCCGTTCTCAACAAATGCGGAGAACGTGCGGATGATGTCGGCTTCGTAAGCGGGCGCCTTGGTCTTGTATTCGTTTTTCCAATCGGCCTGGACGCCGAGACGCTTAAATTGGGCGGTTTGCTTGGTGATCCAGCCTTCGGCAAACGCGTCGCAGAGGGAGCGCATCTCGGCGGTGGAAACCTGCTTGTTCTCGGCTTGGAGGCCGCGCATCACCTTCTGCTCGATGGGGAGACCATGGCAGTCCCAGCCGGGCACGTAGGGCGTGCGGTAACCGCGCAGGGATTTGTAGCGGAGCGTGATGTCCTTGAGGC